>JANOOS010000454.1:0-1942 GCA_031421455.1 Nitrospira sp. | reverse complement strand
CCGCCGGGCCTATCGGGACTTTGCGAAGTCAGTAATCCCTCGTTTCATCGAGGTTTCTGTGGAATGTCCCCTCTCGATCTGCATGGAGCGGGACAAGAAAGGAACATACCGAAAGGGTCAGCAGGGAGACTCTCTGACGGTTCCGGGACTCCAATCTCCCTATGAAGCGCCGCTCAATCCGGATCTCCGAATCGACAGCACCGCCACTTCCTCAGGCGATGCGGCAGGTCAGATCTTGGTCTTGGCCAAAGCGAAATTCCTTTAGCAGGAGGCTGAAACAGGGGAGGGGATGGAGCCTGATGATCTTCTGTGCTCGCGCAACGCGCCCGGTTCGTCTGTCTGGTTGGCTGGTCTTTCTGGTCTGTCTGGTTCTTCTGAATGAATTTCCAGTCCGATCAACCAGACAAACCAGATAGACGAGATAGACCAGATAAACCAGCATTCGTTGGACGCGCGCAGTGGAAGATCAATCAGCCCCCATCCCTGAAGAGAGAACGAGCAAGCTTGGAAAGATCAATCTTTGGTCGCTCGCTGCGGCCTTGTTTGGGAAAAGGCGCGTCTTGGCGCGCCAGGGTTGGGCGGGTGAGAAGGATGTCATTTTGAGCATCCTGCTAGCCTGGCTCCTCTGAGACACGTTGCCGATATTTCAGAACCAATGCGGAACCTTTCGCACTCATTCTGAAAATCCTTTCTCGTCCTGCTCAGTACACGCTATGAGTTAAGTGTCTTACCTCTGTTGACTCGGATGGCCTTATGAATTTACTCTGTGAGTGCCTCCTAGTCCTCAAAACTTTTCGTTATGATGACATCTACGTCACATCACCGGAGAGAGTTCACAACGGCAGCCCTGCTCCGCAATCCACATTTTATGACTGTGCTCCCGGGCTGTTGGCCTCGCCAAGGACTTCTTATCGGAGTCCCGACCGAGTCGCGGCTCTTTACCACCGAGCCGCACACCCAGTTGCTCGGCTTTTGCCACTGGCAGCCACACCGCACAGCCTGCCAGACCGTGGTACTCGTGCATGGCCTTGAAGGCTGTAGTGAGTCTCACTATATGCGCGGCATTGCTGCGAAGGCCTATCGCGCTGGGTTCAATGTCGTCCGGTTGAACCAGCGTACTTGCGGCGGGACTGAACATCTGACACCGACGCTCTACAACAGCGGCTTGAGTCAGGACTATCGAGCCGTCATCCATGAATTGGCGCGCGTGGATGGACTCAATCGGATCTGGCTTGTCGGCTATTCGTTGGGAGGGAATCTCGTCCTGAAAGCAGCCGGAGAAGCCGGCTCGTCAGAAGCAGCCTTGGCCGGCGCGGTCGCGGTCTGCCCGACTATCGATCCGGCGCAATGCGCCAAAGCCTTGGAAGAACCTCGGAATTGGATCTATCACCAGCATTTCTTGATGCAACTCAAACGGCGCATGAGACGGAAAGCGGTCCTCTTTCCCGGCAAGTGGAATCTTACCGGACTTGATCGCATTCGCGGCCTGACCGAATTCGACGACCGCTACACAGCCCCAGACGGGGGGTATGCCAGTGGAGCCGACTACTACGATCGCTCAGGCGCATGCCATGTGCTCGATTCCATCGCAGTCCCAACCCTCATCATCACGGCACAAGACGATCCGTTCATTCCCTATTCCATGTTTACTGCGCCGCTGATTCAGTGTCAACCGATGATTCGGGTGATCGCGCCTCGCCACGGAGGCCATTGCGGGTTCTTCCAATTGGCCCGCAACGGAGAAGATCCCTACTGGGCAGAGAATCGGATTGTGGACTTCCTGCAGGAGTAGCGCTGGCCGGCGCATTCTAGCCAGATCGTTGCATTAAGCGGCCCGGCGCTTCTTGCCGCGTCCGCTTGTTCGCGCAGCGAGACGGGATGATTTTTCTAAGAAGCGGCCTGCGACGAACTTGTGCAAGACACTGGCGATTAGCGTTTGGTA
>JANOOS010000453.1:0-9530 GCA_031421455.1 Nitrospira sp. | reverse complement strand
TCCGAATCACCAGAAACGGCAGGGACGCTTCTAGTTTCTAGTGGCATGTTTCTAGTTTATTTTACGTATCGATTCGTTAACTCGAAACTCGAAACGAGCCCCCCATTCACAGACAGCCGTCACGTCCTGTCGCCCCCTACTTTTGCGGCCCGTTCCGGTCCCTCCAACGAAGGGGCAATGCCCTACCAGAGAGGGTATTGTGCGGTTTGCTGCCCCCCCATACTATCACTTATCTACCTATGACCAGATAACTGGAGGCCACTGGACTTTGTACAAACGACGGTGAGGAAAATCGGGCCACATAACTCAAAGGAGCCGCTATGGAAACCACTATGCCACATCTACGCTGTCCCGGGAGCTGTCCCCTGTGCAATCGCAAGAGGGAGGGGGGATTCACGCTTCTGGAACTGCTCGTCGTGATGGTGATCATCGGTCTGCTCGCCGGATTCGTCGGGCCTCGATACTTTGCACAGATCGGGAAATCAGAGGCGAAGACCGCCCGCGCTCAATTGACTGCGGTGGAGCAATCGCTGGATCAATACCGCTTGGACGTAGGCCACTATCCCTCCACGGAACAGGGACTGGCCGCTCTCATGGTCAAACCGGCGGATGAGGCGAAATGGCAGGGGCCCTACTTGAAGAAAGCCCTTCCCACGGATCCGTGGGGCCGTCCCTACTCGTATAAATTCCCCGGGGAGCACAGCGAGTTCGATCTCTGGTCGTTCGGCAAAGATGCGCAACCGGGTGGAACGGTCGAAAACGAAGACATCACGAACTGGTAGGGGGCTATGCAGTACCACGTCAAGGCCATGCAGTCGCTGGATACGGTGGTGGAGCTGAACGTCGACTCCGTCGATGCCGACGATGCTCGCCGTCAGGTCGAGCGGTTGGGCTATGAGGTGTTGACGCTCCGTTCGAAGCGGGCTGGATTGGCTTCGTATTTCAAGCGGAGGACGACTTTTCCTCTGACTCTGTTCAGCCAAGAACTGATCGCCCTACTGGGGGCTGGTCTGTCGTTGGTTGAAGCGCTCGAGACACTCCGGGAAAAAGAGCGCCATCCGGATTTGAAGCAAGTGCTGGAACAGATTCTGACCAAACTGCGAGAAGGGCTCACGTTCTCCTCGTCGGTCGAACAGTTGCCCTCCAGTTTTCCTGCGCTCTATGTCGCGACGATTCGTGCGAGCGAGAGAACCGGCGATCTCCGCGAAGCCCTGTCCCGGTATATCGCCTACCAGGTGCAACTGGATCAGGTTCGTAAGAAGCTCGTAAGCGCCTCGATCTATCCGATCGTGCTGCTCGTCGTCGGCGGACTCGTGATGCTGTTCTTGATGATGTATGTCGTGCCCAAGTTCAGCCGCATCTATGAGGACGCGGGCAAGGATCTTCCGGTGTTGTCGCAGCTGTTGCTGGAGTGGGGAAAGGTGATGGAGGAGCACGGCCTCCTGGTCATAGGCTGCCTGGCGTTTGTGGGGATCGCCTCTGCCTACGGCCTCACGCTTCCCGCCGTGAAAGCGCGGGTCTTGTCACAACTTCGATCGATCCCGGCTATCGGGAGCCGGCTCAAGATATTCGATCTGGCGCGCTTCTATCGCACGTTGGGCATGCTGGTGAGGGGCGGCATCCCGATCGTGGTCGCCATCGAGATGGTCTCAGGCATTCTTCCCCTGTCATTGCGCGGGCCGCTTCAAGCTGCGGTGCGGGATCTCCGCGAAGGAAAGCCGGTTTCCCAGGCGATGGAATCGCACGGATTGACCACTCCGGTCGCCCACCGCATGTTGCGAGTCGGGGAGCGGACCGGACAGATGGGCGAGATGATGGAACGGATCGCGGTCTTCTATGACGAAGACATCGCGCGCGTGCTGGATTGGCTGACGAAATTGATCGAACCGGCGCTGATGGCCGCCATCGGCCTCGTGATCGGAACGATCGTGCTCCTCATGTATTTCCCCATGTTTGAACTCGCGGGGAGTATCCAATGAACCAGACCGAGTCCACGATCGCCGGATACGCCGGATTCTCATCGAGCGAGTTGTCGCTCGCGAAGGCTGATGCTGCTCGCGCAAAGCGGCGGTTGATCGAGACGCTGGACGATCAGGTGAAGCTGGGCCACGACGAGTTCGCGGCGAAACTGGCCGCGACCCTCCAGTACCGCTGCCTGAGCCACGATGCCCTGAATGCCTGCGAGGCAAATTTCGACAGTATCTCCTACCCCGAAGCGGTGGCGCACGAATGCCTGCCGTTCCGAGACGGGGACAGTCTTCTCTGTGTGGCCTTTTGCGATCCGTTCGATCCGGCCAGGCAAGCCTGGGTGAATGAGCAACTCCGGGATCCTGCCCTGTGGGTTCTGGTCCATCGCACCGCGCTGCTCTCGATGTTCGCGAAGTACGAGGCCGAGGCCCGCGCGATGGACGATGTGCTCGCGCTCGGCCCGGAGGGACGCAGGGCGTCCGAGGCCATCGAGGATCTGTCGATCAAATCGATCAGCGAAGGAACCAGCCCCGTAGTCAAGCTGGTGCATTCGACGATTTATGATGCCTTCAAGCTCGGCGCCAGCGACATCCATCTTGAAGCGGGAGCGTCGGATCTCACGGTCAAGTATCGGATCGATGGGGTGCTGCTGAAAGTGAAAGTGGTGGAAGGCAAGGAAATGGCCGAGCAGGCGATCTCCCGCATCAAGGTCATGTCGGAACTGGACATCTCGGAGCGGCGGATTCCCCAAGACGGCCGCTTCAAACTGGCTGTTCTTGGCCGCGCGGTGGATTTCCGGGTGTCGGTGATGCCCAGCATCCATGGAGAAGACTCGGTGATTCGTATTCTGGACAAGCAGTCGTTATCGCAGCAGAGTCAGGGGCTCCGGCTGGATATGATCGGCTTCGACGAGCAGACGGTGACGCAGATCCGCGGACTCGCCTCCGAGCCCTACGGCTTGATGTTGGTCACAGGCCCGACGGGGAGCGGGAAAACGACCTCTCTCTATGCCGTGCTCAACGAGCTGAACCAGGGTAAGGACAAAATCATCACGATCGAAGATCCGGTGGAATATCAGCTGCCGGGGATTCTGCAGATTCCCGTCAACGAAAAGAAAGGCCTGACGTTTTCCCGCGGGCTGCGTTCGATCCTGAGACACGACCCGGACAAGATTATGGTTGGAGAAATTCGGGATTCGGAAACGGCTCAGATCGCCGTTCAGTCGGCACTGACAGGGCACCTGGTATTGGCAACGGTCCATGCCAACAACGTGCTGGACATCATCGGGCGATTCATCCATATGGGCGTGGAGCCCTATAATTTCGTCTCGGCATTGAACGGGGTCATCGCGCAACGCCTCTTGCGCGTCCTCTGCCCCCATTGTATCGAGCCCTACCATCCTGACAGCAAACTTCTGGCCGCGTCACGGCTGGCCGACGCGGAGGCTGCGAACTTCACCTTTCGAACCGGCCGCGGCTGCAAGGACTGCTATGGCACCGGATACAAAGGACGCAGGGCCATTGCGGAGGTGCTGCTGCTCACCGACGAGATTCGCGAGCAGATCATCGCGAAAGAACCGATCCGCCGGATTAAAGATACGGCGCGGGCAACCGGTACTCGTTTTCTCCGGGACTCTGCAATGGATCTCGTTCGTCAAGGCATCACCACGTTGGAGGAGATCAACCGTGTTACCTTTGTGGGCTGACCAGCTTAGCATCCTCCTATGCCCCGACCGGTTGCTGGTGGCGCATCGGCCCCGCGGTTTTCGCCCGGGACTGACGGCAACGACAACGGTGCCGGTATCCGGCTCGTCCGAGGGTTCCGCCGGCTGGGAGCCGGCTGCCGCAGCGCTGGAAGCCTACTTAGCGGCCAACCCCCAGTGGCGGGGGGCATCGCTCAGGATCATCCTCTCCAACCATTTTGTGCGCTATGTCTTGGTGCCCTGGAGCAACGACTTGAGCAACGAGAAGGAACATCTGGTGCTTGCCCGGCGCCATTTTGCGGTGACCCATGGCCCGGTCGCCAAGAACTGGGCGATCCGGATGAGCCTCGACAGGCCGGGCGAATCTCATGTCGCCAGTGCGCTGGACGAGTCTCTCATGAGCCGGTTGACCCTGGCGGCGGCGGCGAGCCACACGAAGCTCGTGAGTGTGGAACCTCTGCTCATGGCATCGTTTAACCGTTGGCAGCAGGATTTTCGTGAAGAGGCTCAGTGGTTTGTGACTGTGGAGAGCGGCATGCTGTGTGGAGCCCTCCTGGGCCGCAACCGTTGGGTTGCGCTGCGGCGCTGGCGAACACAGGGCGACTGGGCTTCGGAACTTTCCCTATGGCTTTCACGGGAGCGACTGATCGGCGAGGAGTCCGTCCCACCCGGCGCCCTGTATCTATTGGCGCCTTCCCGTGCGGAGACCGATTCGATGTCCATGGGGCTCCCCGTGAGATTTCTCGGTGAACTGGATCGCAACGGCAACCGGAAGGGGGCGACTTTCATGTGTCCTCAGGCGGTTGAGGAGGCAAGACATTTCTCATGCATCCTTTAAGGCTCGACTATACCAACCGGGTGGTGTGGTGGACCAGCCAGGGGGCTGCCTGGTTGGGCATCGGGCTGTTCCTGGTCGCGGTGACCGGATCGTACTACTGGTATCTCGGGGAAGAGACTGCTCTCGTGATGGAGAAGATCGAGGCATTCAGGCAGCAGACGGGTCGGGAGCGCATGGGAAAAGAAAAGTTGACGGAGGAACTCAAGACCTTTCGCGCGGACATCAAAGAATCCCAGACTGTGTTGGGCCAGCTCACCATTCCGTGGGATCCGCTCTTCATCGCAGTGGAAGAGGTGTGGGGCCGGCACAGCGATCGAATCGCCCTCATGGCCATCCATCCGGACGTGGGCGAACAGCGAGTGGTGATCGATGGGCGAGCGGCCGACTTCGATGTCCTGTTGGATTTCGTGACGCAACTGGCGGGATTTGACATCATCGATCATGCATACCTCAGCCGTCATCAGAGGGAAGAGAAGGATCACGCGAAGCCGGTGCGGTTTTCTATCGTGGCGGAGTGGAGAGTGCGAACATGAATTTCGGCGGCTTCCTCAGATCAACAGGACCGGCATCGGCGGTCGCCAACCCTGCGCCGCAGGCCCAGAAAGCAAGCCTACTGCGCCGGCTGCCGATTCATTGGGGCGAGATCCTGGCAGGCCGAATGACCGCTCTCAAGGAGGCCACACGAAATCAGCCGTCAGTCGCGCAGCCGGGGTGGGCCCGTAGACTCTGGGGGCCACGACTTGTGGCTTCAAGCGGCGAGGGGAGTCTTTCCAAGACCAAGCGAAATCTGCCGTCAGTGAGGCACATGGGATGGGCCCTCACACTGTGGGTGCAGCGGCTTGGTGTTTCGGGCGCCGTTGGTCTAGGCCTCTGTGCGTTTGCGGTGATGTTTTACCTGTCTGCGGTACTCACCCTCGAAGCAGAACAGGCACAGATATTGGAAGAACTCGAAGCTTCTCTGGTGCGTGTCCAGAGACCGGGAGCATCTCCCGCCATGGCTCCCCGCACCCCCAAAGAACAACTGTCTGACTTCTATGCCATTTTCCCCCCGGCCAAGGAAGTGCCGGAGACGTTGCGGAAGATCAATCAATTGGCTGAAAAGCAGCGGCTGGTATTACAGGCCGGCCATTATCATGTGATCGACGACCATTCAGGCCGTCTGATCCGTTATGAAGCCTCGTTGCCGTTGGTAGGTCCCTATCTAAACGTACGCCAGTTCCTGAGGGCGGTGTTGGCCGAGATTCCAAGTGCGGCTCTCGCAAAAGTGGATGTTGAGAAGAATATGATGGGTGGCGCGCAGGCAAAGACGACGGTCAGCTTCACTCTTTTTTTACGGAGAGACAGCTGATGGTCACCTCCACGTCGAAATACCTGATGCTCGTTTCTCTTATGGCGGCTCTTCTTGAGGCTGCCGTCGGGTCCGCAGGCAGCCCGGCGGTGAGTCCTCAGGGGAATCTCGGCCTCGATCTCGGCAAGCTGAATCAGCGGGTGACCGGGAAGAGTGTGTACGATATGTTTCCGGATGGTGTGAGACAGGAGAACTCGTCTCCATTATCCTCTTCCCCGTCCTCCTCCTCGAAACAGGACGGGCCTCGTTCGAAGGGAAAATCTAAAAAGGCCGGGTCGCATTCCGCGCCTCCGCCCCCAAGTCCGGTCATTGTCGAGGAGGCGCCGGCCGAGCCGGTTGTGGTAGAGCCGCCGCCTGTCGTGATTCCAACTCCGCCTTTCCCCTTCACGTTTGCGGGAGTACAGCGGCAATCATCCGGGCAGACGATCTATTTTCTGATCAAGGACAACACACTGTACACCGTTGAGGTCGGACAGATCCTCGACTCTGTGTATTCCATCGACGGCGAGGAGGGGGGCCAGTTGAACGTGACCTACCTGCCGTTGGATCGCAAGCAAACCATTAGCATGGGGTCTACAACATGACACGCTCCATTCGCGCCACATTCTGGACACGCCTACTCGGCTGTGCCTTGCTCGCCGGTTGGCTCGCCGGCTGCAGCGCCAACCAGCTATTCAACGAGGGGATGTCGGACATCAATGCCGGGCGATTGGATGTCGGGCTGGCCAAGATGGAAGACGCGGTGAAAAAGGATCCGGACAGTTCGTTCTTGCGGACCCAGTTGCGCATGACGCGAAAATATGTCGTCCAACGCGAGCTTCAGGAAGCGGATGCGGCCCGCGCCGCTTCGGACTTCACGGGGGCGCGCCGGTTCTATGAACATGTACTGGAACTGGACAAAGCCAATGCCCAAGCGTTGGGCGGCCTCGAGTCGACAAAGATTGCGGAAATGAACCAGCTCGAGATCCGGATGGCCAAGGATCTGATAGGCCACAATGAACTCAATCAAGCTCAGGCACAACTGGGGCATATCTTGAGCACGGACCCGAACAACATTGAAGCGAAACAGATGCTGGACCGTATTCTCTCGCAAAACCCGCCTCCGGAGCCGGTTAAGCCGAAGCTGCGCTTGAAAGAGGATCGAATCGCCGTGTTGCAGTTCCGCGAGTCTCCACTGGGCATGGTCTTCGAGGCGCTCTCGCGCACCAGCGGCATCAATTTCGTGCTCGATAAAGACGTGAAGGGCGATGCCAAAACGAACATTTTTGTAAAGGATATGCTGATCGAGTCGGCGCTGGACATGCTGCTCGCTCAGCATGCGCTGGATAGAAAACTCCTCGCCGACAACATCATCTTGATTTATCCCGACACGCCGGACAAACGGCGGCGCTACGAAGAGCAGATGGTCAAGTCCTTCCACCTCACGAACGCAGACCCCAAGCAGGCGATGAGCCTGTTGAAGGTGATGCTGGACACCAAGTCCCTGTTCATCGACGAGCATGCGAGGCTGCTCGTGATGAGGGATACGCCGGAGGTGGTCCGCATGGCCGAGAAGCTCCTCATCTCGCTCGATCTGGAGGATTCGGAAGTCATGATGGAAGTGGAAATCGTGGAGATCACGCGCTCGAAGCTGACAGAGATCGGGATCAAGTATCCGAACCAGGTCACCCTCAGCGCCCTTGGCCCAGCCGCGGCCGCAGGAACTACGGCGGTTCAGACGCTCCAAAGTCTCATATTCGATCGCGCGCACACAGGTATGTCGCCTCTCGCAGCGACGATCAATCTTAAAAGGGAAGACTCCAATGTCAATATCCTCTCCAGCCCGCGGATCAGAGCGAGAAATTATGAAAAAGCCAAGATTCACATTGGAGACCGTGTGCCGGTCTTCACAAACGCGGTGACACCCCTGGCGACCGGGGCGCCGGTGGTGACCGGCAGTGTGACGTACCTCGATGTCGGGTTGAAATTCGAAGTGGAGCCGACAATCTATTGGGACGACGAAGTCTCCATGAAGCTGAACCTGGATGTCAGTAACATTGTGAAAGAGGTCACGTCCGGGACAAGCTTGTCCTATCAGATTGGCACGCGGTCTGCCTCGACCGTGTTGCGATTGCGGGATGGCGAAACCCAGATCCTGGCAGGGCTGATCAGCGACGCTGATCGTGAAACGGCCAGCAAGGTGCCGGGACTCAGTAGTTTCCCGATCCTCGGAAGGCTTTTCAGCTCCGAGAAAAGCGATAAGAACAAGCAGGAAATTGCTCTATCGATTACACCCCATGTCATCCGGCACGGCAAACGCCCCAACAGTGCGTCGTCGGAAATTTTGTACGGCACAGAAAGCTCGCGAGGCAATCCCTTGACGGTCAAGATGAGCGAGAACGAACGCAAGTCCCCTAGGGAAACCAAAGGGGCCGCTGGTCTGCCTGCTAATGTGACGATGGGGGCTGCCATAGTCGGAAACCCTTCCGAGGGTTCAGCTCAAAATGAGCCAGCTTCTGCCACAGCCTCGGTTAGCGGAAAGAAAGCCAACGGCCGTAAGGCGGTCAGTGCACCGCCCCCTGCTGGAAATCCTCCTGAAAGCCCGGCGCGAAATGAGCCGCCCCCTGCTGCGGACCCGGAAGGAACGAAAAAAGGCGTTGCCGAAGATGCCTCCGAGGTTCCAGCTCAAAGTGCACCGATCCCAGCTGAAGGCGCAGAAAGCGCAGGACAGGTTCCATGAACGAGCGGATCCGAGCTGAGTGGGGCTTTACGCTGGTGGAGATGGTCATGACTGTGGCGATCGTCGGAGTGCTCGCCTCGGCCGCCATGCCCCTTGCCAGCCTGGTCTCGCAGCGCAGCAAAGAGCAGGAACTCCGGCAATCGCTCCTGCAGATCCGCGAGGCGATCGACGCCCACCGGAGAGATTTCGATGCCGGGCGGATTGTCAAGGGCACGACGGATTCCGGCTATCCCAAGTCTTTGAAGGATCTTACGGAAGGGGTCGTCGATCAGACGAGTCAGAAGAAGAAGCGCATTATCTACTTGCGCCGGCTCCCGCGCGATCCACTGGTTACAGATCCATCGGTGTCTGCGGCGGAGACCTGGGGGCTCAGGAGCTACGATAGCCCGCCGGAGGAACCGAGTCCCGGCAACGATGTCTTCGATGTGTATTCCCTGAATAAGGGTGTCGGGTTGAACGGCATTCCCTATTCGAAGTGGTAGAGGGTGTTGCGATGCGATCATACAATCGACAGGACGCGCGGGGCTTTACGCTCATCGAGTTGCTGGTGGTCCTGGCCATCGTCTCGACGCTGCTGACCCTGGCAGTGCCCCGGTATTTCTCCAGCCTGCAAAAGTCCAAAGAAGTGGTCATGAGGGAAAACCTTTGGATCATGCGGGACGCCCTGGATAAGCATTTCAGCGACGTTGGAAGGTATCCGGACCAGCTTCAAGATTTGGCCACCAAGAAGTATCTCCGCGCCGTTCCGATCGATCCGCTTACGGAGACGTCGACGACCTGGCGTGTGATTCCGCCTGACGATCCTGAGAAGGGAGGCGTCTACGACGTGAAAAGCGGTGCGGAAGGGACAGCCACGGGAGGAATGGCCTACAGTGAGTGGTAATGGACAGAGGGGAGCGGCTCCGCGCCGGCTGAGCGTCTGTCGGGGATGCCGGTCGATACGATCGCAGGAGGG
>JANOOS010000452.1:0-2668 GCA_031421455.1 Nitrospira sp. | reverse complement strand
CTGATTCCTCTTGGCGCTTCACGCTTCACGCCTCACGCGTCACGTCCCCTTACCCTTGCTTGACCTGTGTCCCTGATTGAACAGGCGCCGTGGCCGGCGGAGCGGCCTGCGCTACCTGCGAGGGTGGCGCTTCAGGCGTATCGGAAGGAGGAGGCGTCACGTCGATGGCATCGGCCTCGTTGACGCTCTTCTTAAATCCTTTGATGGCCTTCCCGAGCCCTTCACCCAACTGCGGAATCTTGCCGGCGCCGAAAATGATCAAGACAATGACCAAAATCAGGACCAATTCCATCCATCCGAACGATCCAAACATCAATCACCCGCTTTCTCTTCTTTTCCCACCCAAACCCGCTCGCTCTGCGGCGCTGAACCGATCGAAAGGTGAGAACCTTCCTCATGCGAGGGGGAAGTTCATAAAGGCTATAGTAGAACAAGAACCGGAGTCAAGCAGAATTCCGGGTACTTTGCTCATATGCGCTGCTGCACGCGCCAATGTCCGGGCGAGACTCGGGACCAGCGGCTAGTAAGGATCAGCGAGGCCGAACGGAGGCATGAAAGTAATCCACAGGGCTCGGTGGTGCAGTCAGGGCAATCATAAACGACTGCGGATCGTAGCCGATGTCCTCGAGATCCTTCGAGGCCAAGGTCAGCTCTTCCTCTGTGAGATAGGCCACGGTGTCCGGAATGCCTGTCGGCGTGAGCGCGCGCACAAGGGCCTGCAGCGCTTCACGCTCTTGCGGCGGCACCTCCAACGGAATAGGAAAATCCAGGCGGCGTGCGTAGGGGCTCCGATAGGTCTCGTTCAATGAATGGAGGGTCTTGAGCATCAGACGGTCCTGCTCCCACGGCGCCATTTTTGTACCGGCGGAAGGATGGGTGGCGATGAGGTCCATGAGGGTCAAGACGTTGGTCCCCAAACTGCGCCCCACGAACTCACGTTGGCTTTCTATGGTCATCGAGCCGGCCTCCAACTGCTTGGCGACCGCTTCGGCCAACGCAAAGTTGACCATAAAACTCTGTTGCCCGCCAAATTGGCCATAACAAGGCTTCTCCGGATCGTTCAGCACCGCCATGTCCGCTGTACCTGCATCGAAACTGCTGAAGCCAATCGCATCGGGAGCCAACAGACGCTTGGCTTCCTTGATCGTGGCATAGGCCCCCAGATTGACGGGAACCAGCACTCGCTCATCGATACGTTTGAGAAAATCCGCGATCGTCTTCCGGTAGGGAACCTCTTTCCATTCGACCACCCGATATTCACGCTCCCACACCAGGTCGTCGAGAAACGGAGGAAAACCTCTGAGTGCCTCCATGTCCATGGTTTCGAACGATCGGACAAAGGCCTGCCAATCAAGAATTTTTGCATGTGCGGCCTCTCTCAAATTCGGACGCATGAACTCCTCTTCAATGTCTCCCCCCTGGCGCGACACCAATTTCGTTGAGAGATCGTTCCACAGTTCGTTACAGATAATACGATCGACGCTGCCATCCGCAACCGCATCGAGCCGATCGACAGTCCCTTGATGTGTCTCGACCCGGTTGCGGTGGGACGCGAGTTCCGGATGAGTCATGGCTGCGTCGAGCACGGCTTGTTCCCAATCGACCAGCACATAGCGAATGCGGGGATACACCACTCCATCTTTATCGAGAACCTTGAGATGGCTCAAGAAGCAAGCGGCAAGATTGCCGTTGCCAGGGCCCCATTCCATAACCGTGAGGGGTGAGGCGTGAGGGGTGAGGCGTGAATCCGACGCATGTTCGCCTGACGCCTGACGCCTGACGCCTGACGCTTTTTCGCGTTTCACGACTTTCGCGAAATAGTCCGACGCGAGAGCATGGGCAAGCCGATAGTCGGCTGAAGCAAATGTTTGGTAGAAACTGCGGACCTGATCGCCCCGGAAACGGTAGAAAAGCCTATTGATGTGGACTTGCCACTGATCGACCGGCTTGTAGTCGCCGATGAGCTGGGGTAAAGCGTCTGCGTCCTGCAACATAAATGAATCCGGGCTAGGGGCCAACGAACTAGCGAGACGTGCGAGAGAGGCGAGACTCGTCGCGCTTGTCCCGCTCGTCCGGCCTCCTCGCTTCCAGCCACAACGAGCGCGGATTCTAACAGATGGCGGAAAACAGCCGCAACGGGCTTTCCTGCAGCTGTCAGCGATCAACTTTCAGCTCTCAGTTTCTAACAGATTCCTCCCCTTTGTAAGGGGAGGCTAGGAGGGGTAGAGGACGGAGCCCCGCATCAGGCGTAGGCGCTCGCGATCTGACAGGATTCCGACCTCCCCTCGCCCCTCCTTACGAAGGAGGGTGAAGAAGCTGAGAGCTGATAACTGTCGGCTTTTTCTTCTCCTTGACAGCTCCCATCAACCAGTGTACGAAAACAACCGTGCCTACTCTTATCATCACACTACTCATAGTCTTCTGCGGCCTTACAGGAACCCCGGCCCGGGCAGCGGAGTTGCCGATCACCAAGAATCCCTCCATCCCTGATTTTCAGAACCGCACCCAAGACGTCACCCCCTACAACTTCGATGCTCCACCGCAAGGCCTGTTCCGCACCATTACAACAGCAGAAGGATTTGACGAGCAACTGGGCCTTCACCGCACGCACGAAATTGTGCCGGTGAAACCGACAGACCGGTTCCGCCCCAATACTCCTGCGGTCTTC
>JANOOS010000451.1:0-6021 GCA_031421455.1 Nitrospira sp. | reverse complement strand
TAACTGATGACCGATGTCTTTTCCCCTACTCTCCAAATTTGATCCCCTGGGCCAGCGGCAAATCGTGACCCCAATTAATCGTGTTCGTCTGCCGCCTCATATAGGCTTTCCAGGCATCCGAGCCGGCTTCGCGTCCTCCACCGGTTTCCTTTTCTCCTCCAAAGGCGCCGCCGATTTCCGCGCCTGATGTCCCGATGTTCACATTGGCGATCCCGCAGTCGCTGCCGGCGGTGGACGTAAACCGCTCGCTGCTCTGCATGTCTGCGGTAAAAATCGAAGAAGACAGTCCTTGGGGCACCGCATTCTGCAACGCAATGGCGTCGTCAAGCTCCTTGAAAGGCATGACATAGAGAATCGGCGCAAAGGTTTCGCGCTGGACGATGGGCCAATGGTTCTCCGCTTTCACAATGGCCGGTTCCACGAAATAGCCAGGCTGATCCAGTACCTGTCCCCCATAGAGGACTTTCCCTCCCGTCTGCTTCACTTCTTCGATCGCCCTCCGATAGGTCTCGACGGCGGCGCGATCGATCAGCGGACCCAACAGCACCTCCGGCTCCAATGGATTGCCGATACGGATCTGTCTGTAGGCCGAGAGCAGCTTCGCGACCACTTCATCGTATCGAGACTCATGGACGAACAGCCGTCTGGTCGTCGTACAACGCTGGCCGGCGGTGCCAACCGCACCGAACACGATAGCGCGAATCGCCAAAGAGAGGTCCGCCGTCTGATCCACGATGATCGCGTTGTTCCCGCTCAACTCCAAGAGCGTCCGCCCCAGCCGTCGCGCAACCGTCGCAGCCACAGATCGACCGACTGGTACAGACCCGGTAAATGAGATCAGGGGCAATCGGCGATCCTGGACCAACGTCTCCGCAATGGTCTTCTCAGCCGTCACGATCAGTGAAAAGATCCCCCGATAGCCCTGTTGCTCCATCACGCGGTTACAGAGGTGCTGCACGGCAATCGCACAGAGCGGGGCCTTCGGCGAAGGCTTCCACACGACCGTATCTCCGGCAATCGCGGCCAGGAAAGCGTTCCAGGCCCAGACCGCAACGGGAAAATTGAAGGCGGTAATCACGCCGATCGGTCCAAGCGGATGCCATTGCTCCGACATCCGATGCTGCGCCCGCTCGGAATGCATCGTCGCTCCATACAACATGCGCGACTGGCCCACGGCAAAGTCCGCCATATCGATCATTTCCTGAACTTCACCGTCTCCCTCCGCCTTGATCTTGCCGACTTCGAGAGAGACCAGTGAACCGAGCAGATCCTTGTGCTCACGCAACGATGCGCCGAGCAACCGGACGAATTCTCCCCGCTTGGGAGCCGGGACAAGCCGCCATTGCTGAAATGCCGCAACAGACTCCCGCACGATGTGCTCATAGTCATCGGCTGAACAGGTGTGAATTTTCGCAATCGTCTCACCTGTCGCTGGATTCGTGGATTCCAGCAGCGATATGTTTTCGCCAGAAGCCCACCAATGGGCTCCGGTGCTACCGCCGGAGTTGACTGCGCTCAAGCCCAACCCCTTGAGGATTTCCCCGGTGGACATCATTTGTAGCAGGCTCCAAACCGATTCTTGAGCACATCTTGTAACGGAAACGATTCCTGGGTCACAAATCCTTTGTACTGTGTAGAGGCCGCCAGCACGAGGTCGGCTACGGCACAGAGGCTCGATGCGGTGGTCACCTGAATAGCGGACCACAGCTTCCCTTTAATGCATTGGGGATAGATCTTTTTCACGTAGTTTTCCTCAAACAAGGCGCCTTCTCTCATCCCCATGACGGAGGCATAGATCAGCACGACATCCTGCAATGTCTGGGGAACCGCCCGTTCGAGAATTCGTTTGAGCGTTTCACGGTCCTCGTTCAGCTTGAGATCTTTCATCAGGAGGTGAATTTTCTCGCAATGGCCCGGATACCGCAACGTCTTATAGTTCATGGTCCGGACTTTCCCTGCAAAAGTATCCGCCAGCGTTCCCAATCCTCCGGAGGTATTGAACGCTTCGTAGAGAAGTCCGTCTACCTCAATCGTCTCATACCCTTCGAGGGGCAGGAGCGGCACCTTCTCCCCCTCTTCAATCCCGTAACAGATGTTGCCGTATTCGTTGATGAGCCCATCGGTGGACCAGGTCAGTGAATACTTGAGCGCGTTGCTGGGATGCACCGGCAAGGCTCCGACCCGCATTTTGACCGTATCCACCGTATCGAAATGGGTGATCAAGTCGTGCGCTGCAATGCTGATGAACCCGGGGGCCAGACCGCATTGCGGCACAAAGGCTTGCGGCGAATCGGCGCTCAGGACTTTGACCTGATTGGTGACCTCGACGTCCTCCGTCAGATCGAAATAGTGAAGCCGGTGTTCACGGGCCAATCCGGCGACAACGGGATTGCAGAAATAGGGCAGGCTCGACAGAACCGCATCGAAACGATGTGCCGTCAGGTATGCGCTGACCGCGTCGGGGTGTCGGACGTCGAGGTGCAGGGGTGTCACTCGCGAGAGACCGAGATCCTCGACAAACCGTTTGGGAGCATCGAGGCTGATGTCACCGAGAGAGACCTCGTAGTCCCCGCTTTCTGACAAGAGGCAGGCAACCAGGGACCCAATCTTTCCAGCGCCCAGTATGAGTACGCGATGCATAGTCGGCCTCACTTTCGGTCAGTATACTCCTGCCCTAGCAGGCTCAGGAAACCTTTTTGCAAACCGAAACCTCTATCTTCGAATCGCGCTTCACGCGCCATGATCTTGGGAGAAAAACAGTCTAACCCGTTGACTTTTATGAACATATCAACCGTGAAGCGGGAGCACACTTTGTGTTATCCTAACTCACTGTCAGGAGCAATGGTTATGTTACGCATACCTTCTCGAGTCGTGCTTCCGTTCGGCTATCAAATCTCCATTCGCCAGCTTTCCGATACCGACATGGACCGTCGGGATCCGAATGCCGACGGAATCTGGGACGATGCCACAAAGACCATCTATCTTCGCAAACGTTTGCCCGTGACCAGACGGCGCTACATTCTCGCCCACGAACTTGGCCATGCCTGGCTCGACTGGCAGCATCGGCATCTCGACAACGGCAAAGCCAAAACGTAGCAGGCTGCTGAAAAAGTCCGCCAGCAGGGGGAGGGGATGGAGCCTGATGATCTTCTGTGCTCGCGCAACGCGCGGCCTCAGAAGGCCCTCGTTGGACGCGCGCACTGGAAGATCAATCAGCCCCCATCCCTAGGGAAATAACAAGCAAGCTTGGAAGGATCATCTTTATTCGCTCGCTGCGGCCTTGCTTGGGACCTGGCGCGTCTCGGCGCGCCAGGGTGGGAGGGTGAGAAGTCTGGCCTTTTTGAGCAGCCTGCCGATGCATTTCCCCATTGCCTCGGACTTGAAAACCATTCAATCCGCAAACCTGCACTGGTTGCGCCGTTAGCTGGTCTTGGCCCCGGCAAGCTTGAGTACCACAGTCCATTCGATTTCGGTCACAGGCTGGACGGAGAGGCGGGAGCCTTTCTGCAACAAGACCATGCCCTTCAGCTTCAGTTCCTGCCTCAGTCGATCGAGCGACAGACTGGCCTTAAAGGTCTGACGATACCGGATGTCCACCATGTCCCACCGTGGAGCAGAGGGAACACTGGCTGCATCGTAGTGGTGGCTGGTCTTGTCGAACTGCGTCTGGTCCGGATAGGCAATCCTCGCAACTTCCGCAATCCCCACCACAGCCGGCGGTTCGGCATTACTATGGTAAAAAAACACTTGGTCTCCGACGGCCATTTCACGCATGAAGTTGCGTGCCTGATAGTTCCGCACCCCATCCCAACAGGTCGTCTGCTTGGGAGATTGCGCGAGATCGTCGATCGAAAATACACGTGGTTCCGATTTCATCAGCCAATAACGGCGCCCATGTGCCATCACGTCACCTCTCTCTGCTTGGTCATTCAACTCACTCCGTGTATGCTGTCGGCGATGCCCTCTGTTCGATTGAGGTCTGCCGATGGAATTGACTCCATTCTTCTTCGGTCTGTATCAGTTCGTCAAGTACGGCCTCTACCCTCTGACGTGGGTGGTATTACTCCTCGTCGCGGCGACGATCTTGGCCCTCTTCCCTTTCTCGCCAACACGCCTGAGGTGGGTGCGCCAGCTCGTCGTATCATCCCTCCTCCTCCTCGTGACGTGCTCCAGTCCATTGATCGCCTTCCCGTTGATTGGCTC
Source organism: Nitrospira sp. (assembly GCA_031421455.1). GTDB lineage: Bacteria > Nitrospirota > Nitrospiria > Nitrospirales > Nitrospiraceae > Palsa-1315. The sequence continues at coordinate 1,818 of JANOOS010000451.1, read as the reverse complement.
ACTCGAGTCATGGTATCACCCGCCACAGCTCACGCCGGCCGATCACTTTGATGCAATCGTGGTCTTGGGGGGAGGCCTCGATGAGAAGGGCTCGCTTCGACCGACCGTCGAGCCGAATTCCTATTCCAAAAATCGAACCACCTGCGGCGTAAACCTCTACCAGCAAGGCTATGCCCCCACGTTAGTGTTGACGGGGGGAGACGCCAGAGTTTTCGGCACGGGGCCGCGGGTAGCGATCGAAATGCAACAATGGGCGGTTCGCCTCGGCGTTCCCGAGTCCGCCACTAAAATCGATACAGAAGCGAGAAACACTTACGAGAACGCGACAGGGACCAAACGGCTGATCGGGCCCGCATCAATTCTACTCGTCAGTTCCGCCAGCCATCTGCCACGCGCGGTCCCGGTGTTCACCAAGCAAGGCTTCCGTGTCACGCCGGCCCCCTGCGACTATGTCGCACAGAACCTACCGCGAGAGAGCTGGGACGACATCGACCCGCTTGATTTCTTGCCGACCGCTACCGCGTTACAACACACCACGATAGCGATTACGGAAGTGTCCGGCATTATTGTCTATTGGCTGGCAGGGAAGCTCTAGCCTGAGGTTTCGAGAACGGCCAACAGCGCGCGATAGGTTAATTCTCGAACCCTGGCCTTCGACGATGGCTGGTCGCTGCTGTTCATGCCCAACCACACGCGTTCTGTTACCTGGGCACGGGCATCGTTGCAGAGCCCCCACATTTGGTGAAGAAACCCGTCCGGCAATCCGACTTGCACCCCTTCAGATTCGATACGATCGTCCAGAATGGCCAACAAATCGGATAAGGCTTGATCCGACCGATAGGGCGTAACGGAGAAACCAAAGGAAGCATGGGCCGCCGTCTCCTGCTTCGCCTGCTCAACCAGATCCTGCATATACTCTTTGAGCAAGCCCACCACATGACCGGACAATGCCATAGCGTTCTCCTTTGCCCACATTATGCGGCTATATCAGAGCGGGAACAAGAACCGGCGTGCGTAACACGAAGTTCGAAGTTCTGGGTTCGACGTTCAAAAACCTCGAACATCGAACCTCGAACCCTGCGTCTCGCTCGTCCCGCCTGTCTCGCGCGGCTATCCTGCACGGGTTGTGCGGTTGACCAGCCATTGAACGGTTCTCTATGATGCCGACCGGAAGCGGTACGAGGTCAGGCACGCGAGGCTCAGGGTTGTATGGGCGAACGGTTTGAGGTTGCGCTGAATACCCCGGTCGGACGGCTGACCACAGCCATTGATGTACCGACAGGATTCATCCCCATCACGGCCATTGTCCCAGTTACGCGCCGGCTGGGAGATGAAGCCGCACAACTGGAAATCCAGCACGCCACCGAAGCAGGCCAGGCCATTTCCTGCCGGATAGGCTGCGCCGCCTGTTGCCGCATGTTGGTTCCACTCTCTGCTCCGGAAGCGTTCGCGCTGCGAGACTATGTGGAACAGCTGCCGACGGATCGACGCACCCTTCTATTGAACCGCCTCAGTGACACGAAGGATCGCATAAAACAAGCTGGCCTGTGGGACCGGCTGAACGACGTGGCTGAGGCAACAAGGCCGATAGCAGATGAAGAACTCGACCCGATCAATCGGTCCTATTACGCACTGAGAATGCCTTGTCCCTACTTAGAGAATGAACTCTGTTCAATTTACGAAGCACGACCAGCAGCCTGTCGGGAACTCCTCGTTACCTCGCCGGCGGAGCTCTGCCAGGATTTGGTGCAGAATCCGGTCACACCCCTGCCGGTCTCGATGCGAATCAGTTCCATCCTGGGGCTGGCCTGGGGAACC
>JANOOS010000450.1:0-2122 GCA_031421455.1 Nitrospira sp. | reverse complement strand
CAACCAGTTAGATGGGTTTGGTCACGATCATATCGGCCAGTTCTGTGAGTAAGGCTTCTGTCTCATCCCAGCCGAGACAGGCATCGGTGATGGAGACGCCGTGGGCCAGGGAGATGCCTTGTTTCCAGGTCTGTTTGCCGGGGTTGAGATTACTTTCGAGCATGAGGCCCATGATGGATTGGCGGCTATCGCGGAATTGGCGGAGCACATCGCGCGCGACCAAACCTTGGCGTCGATGATCTTTGCTGGAGTTGTCGTGTGAACAGTCGATCATGATGGGACGAGCAATTCCCTCGCTTGCGACCATGGCTTCCGCGCGAGTCACGTGTTCGGCTTCATAGTTGGTTTTTCCTCCCCCGCCCCGCAGCACGATATGACGATCGGGGTTGCCCATGGTCTTGATGATGGAGGTGAGCCCATCGGCATTGATGCCCAGAAAGTGATGAGACTGTTTCGCGGCGACCATGGCATTCCATGCCACCTCAAGGTTGCCCTCTGTGCCGTTCTTAAACCCGACCGGCATAGACAGCCCGCTGGCCATTTCCCGGTGCGGCTGGCTTTCGGTGGTGCGGGCGCCGATGGCGACCCAACTCCAGAGATCGGCAATGTATTGGGGGGACACCGGGTCCAAGGCTTCAGCCGCGCAGGGAACCCCGCGTTTGTTGATGTTGAGGAGAATCGTTCTCGCGAGTTCCATTCCGGTGGCGATATCGCAGGTGCCGTCCAGATGCGGATCGTTGATCAGGCCTTTCCATCCGACTGTGGTACGGGGCTTTTCAAAGTAGGTACGCATGACGATGAGCAACCGGTCGCGCAAGGCATCCGCTACTGGTTTCAATTGGTCGGCATATTCATAGGCGGCCTCAGGATCATGGATGGAGCAGGGTCCGACGATCACCAGTAGGCGCTCACGGTCTTGGCCATGCAGAATGCGGCGAATGGCATCCCTGGTTTCAACGACTAGGGCAGCGGCTTGGTCGGTGATCGGCAGTTTTGACTTGATCGTTCGCGGCGAGGGCAGCGGCTTGATATCAATGATATGCTGGTTATCGAGGGGTCTCTGCATGGTTTTGCCTGCTCACATGGGAATCGCCTTTTAGCAGGATGCTGAAAAAGTCCGCCAGCAGCGTTCTCGCATCGTTCAGACCCTCAACGTACCCAGAGGGTACGCCTCGGCCCTTCACTCGCTGCGGCCTTGCTGGCCGGCCTTTTTGAGCATCCTGCGGAGATGTTCTCCTGCTTGCACACCTTGCAAAGCATCGAAATTCTAGCGCGCCACAATAGTTTTTCCGCAGTCTGCAGATGTAACTTGACGGGGGCGCTACGCGCGTAGAGTCGTAAGATATAGCGTATATTAAAGGAAATAGCCACCGGAGGAGGCGCCGACGGCTGAGGATGCTCGAATAAGTGCCTCAAATCCGTTGTTTGACAAGCGTAAATGCCTATGGTACGTAGCTCGCCCACAATGATTCTGCACACTTCCATACGACGCCTGCCCGGTCTTCTTCGGGGTACTGTGGCGATCGGCCTCGTCCTGCTATTGCTCGCCATCGCGCCGTTTGCCGTGGCGCAAGATGTTCATCACGAGTTGGCGGCGGCTGACCACGATGGGCACGAGCATTCCGATACCGACCTCTGCCAGTGGGTCAAGCATCACACGTCCGGCTCACTCGATGTCGGCGCTCCTCTCTTCACCGCACAGAAGCTTGTCGATCTGCTGGAACTTCCAGCGGACTCCGTTCTGCTTTCCTTCGAACTCTCCACGCCCGGTCCCTCTCGCGCTCCCCCCTGCAACTAATCGCGTCATTTCGAATCTCGCCATTCTGGCACGGTTGTCGTCGGACTACCTGCCGCTGTGGCGTCTTTTAAACACGTGATTGTTGGGGGACTTCATGCGATCCATTATATGGAGCCATCTCATTGTTCGTTCGATATGTCTCTGTGCCATATGTCTGAGTGTTCTTCATCAGGGTCGTGCCGTTGCGGCCGAACCCAATCTCATCGTTGGATCGGTCCAGAATCAGGATCTTCGTCGAGTGGGGCAGGTGCTCGTCGAGGTGAAAAATCAAGAAGGGGCGTTGGTGACGACCGGTGTCTCGAACGATGCCGGCGAATTCAGCAT
>JANOOS010000449.1:0-4565 GCA_031421455.1 Nitrospira sp. | reverse complement strand
CTATGAAGTCCTTGAAGCGGAAAACGGTGAGAAGGCCATCGAGGTTATCAATTCTGGCGAAAACCGGCTTCTCCTCGACGTCGTCATCTGCGACATTCGTATGCCAAAAATCAATGGCGCCGAAGCTGTCGCCTACTTCCGAAGCAATTACCCTCGCGTTCCGCTCATCGTGCTGACCGGTTTCCCGGATACCGATATGGCGACCTCTTTTCTCCGGCAGGGCGTGGTGGATTATCTCGTCAAACCGGTCGAAGGGGAAAAACTGAGAGCAGCCGTTGCGCGAGCCATAGATCAGCGGGAACTTGCACGGTTGTGACCCTGTCTTGTTCATTTGGTCGGTCTGGTCTATCTGGTCCAACAGGTTAGTATCATGCAACCAGATAGACCGAACAGACCAGATAGACCAGACAGACCGGCATTGTCTCAGATGTGCCACAGAGTTTTCCGAAGCCTGTTCGCGTAAGGAGATAGACGCGTCATGTTCCGCAATCGCGAAGAGGCTGGCCGGATATTGGCCGATGAGCTGAGCCGATACCGGAACGATCCGACGGCGTTGATTCTCGCGCTCCCTCGTGGTGGAGTGACAGTAGGCTATCAACTCAGCCTCGCCCTCCATGTCCCGCTCGATGTGTTTATCACGCGCAAGATTGGCGCGCCCGGCAATCCTGAGTATGCGATTGGAGCGGTAACCGAAAGTGGCTCACACTATCTGAATCAAGAGGCGGTCAGCTCGTTTGGCTTATCCCAAAACGAGCTGAACCGCTTGATCCAGGTTCAAGAGAAAGAAATCACCAGGCGCAGAAATCTGTACCGGCAGGGACGATCTCTGCCCCAACTGACGGGCCGTACCGTGCTTTTGGTTGACGACGGCATTGCCACAGGCTCGACGTTCCTAGCCTCGGCACTCGCGATCAGAGGCTTACAACCTCACCGTCTCGTGGGGGTGATTCCAGTCGGACCCCCGTCGACGATCCGAGAGGTTCGAGCATATGTGGACGAGTTGCTGGTTCTCATGACACCGGATCCATTCGAAACCGTGGGACATTTCTTCATGGACTTCACGCAAGTCGAGGATCGCGACGTGATTCAGTATCTCAATCTGGCCGAGGAAGCGATGCTTGAACATCAACCCTCGTCACCAGCCTCATAGGGTAGCTTGTCACAAGAAAGGTGTGTCGCAACATGTCCACACATTCCAAGATCCCGTCAGGGTTGGGCGCTCGTAGAGACGAAACGTACCAAGAGTACGAACACGACACCTATAAACTGCAGGGAAAGCTCAAGGAGCCCACAGCCTGTCCACGATGCGGGGCAGTCTTTCACAAAGGGCGCTGGACCTGGGAAACGAAACCGGTTGGCGCGCACGAGACTCTCTGTCCGGCTTGTCACCGGATCCACGATAAATACCCCAAGGGCCTCATCACGATCAAAGGGCCGTTCAAAGACACCCAGCACGAACAGCTGATCGGCGTCGTCAAAAACACGGAGGAGAAGGAGAAAAAGGAACACCCGCTCTCCCGGATCATGGCCATTGAATCACGGCCTGAGGGCCTGGTCATTTCAACGACCGATACTCATTTGCCCAGGCGAATCGGCAATGCGCTGAAACAGGCCTACCACGGGGAGCTGCAGTTGCATTACGACCAGGATGAACAATTCGTGCGGGTCACATGGACCAACTGAACCCTGGTCTCAACCGTTGAGGAGAAACATAATGTGGTCCGGCCCCACTCGATGGATACTTGCCGCAGTAGCAGCAGTCAGCCTTGTGACCGGAACAACGGGAGAGGCGGCGACGTCTATTCCACCTGGCGCGATCGTGGAGGTGGATCAACCTACCGTCAATCAGATACTAGATGTGTTTCACAAAGCTGAAGCAGCCATCGCGGCGGGAAATCTTGACGGCGTCATGGCGCTCTATGCCACCCAGTACAACTATCATGGATTGAAACAGACGAATGTTCGTAAAATCTGGTCCAGCCTGTTCGAGGAATACCGAGATATCAGCGAGGTGCATTTCTTTTCGAAGATCGCCAAGGTGGGATCTGGCTCCAACGCCATCATCGAAGTGACCTGCACGGGGAGCTTGTCTGGCGTCTCGAAGATCAGCGGCCTCCGGATCCCAATCGACAGCTGGTACCAAGAAGTGCATTTTCTCACGCTTGAGGGCGGCGTCTGGCGCATTCACGGAAATGCCGGAGAAACGCCACGGGTCATGCCGTTCGGCACAGCCCCGCACCCGCTATTCTGAATAGGAGGCAGCAATGAGAATCGTAGCCGGCGTGGATTGGTCTGATGATGCCTTTGCTGCCGTGGAACAGATTGGGTTGCTCTACCAGTCTGACGAAGTCGTACTCGTGCATGGCGTGGATCTTGGCATGTTCCAGTCTCCCCTCGTGGCCGGAGCAACCAACCTGCAAGGGTACGACGATTTCCGCCAGGCCTTGATCGATGCCGGTCGCAAGGCCATCGAGCGCTGCCGCATCCTGCTACCGTCGGAGACTCCCTCCATCCGAACGATGTGCGAAGTCCAGCACCCGACTGCCTTCATTCTCGACAGCGCCGCCGCAGTCAAGGCCGACCTCATCGCTGTCGGCACACACGATCACAGCCGGCTGACGGAAATGTTTGCCGGCAGCGTATCGCACCGCATCCTGCTCCATGCCACGGTGCCGACCTTGATCGTGAAAGGAAAGGCTAGACCCGTGACCCGCGTCCTCCTGGCGGTGGAAGGCCTGGAGGATGCGGTTCATCTGCACAAGTGGCTGACCTCGCACCCCTTCAAGAGCCCCGTTGCGGTGACCATCCTCTCGGCCGTCCCCTTACTCTCTATGGTCCAACCCAATCTGATGGTGCAATTAAAGGCCTTGTCTGAGGAAAATACGCGGCATGCTGAACAGGTTGTACACGACACGGCTCAGGCGCTGGCCAGCCCGCACTTCACAGTATCTACCATGGTCCCCACGGGTGATCCCGTGACTGTTGTGTGCGAAGAGGGCAAGAACCACGACCTCATCGTGATCGGCTCCCATGGGCGGAAGGGGTTTGAACGATTCCTGCTGGGCAGCGTGTCGCATGCAATCGTGCATCGAGCCACACGCTCTGTACTGGTCATCCGATAACCTGTCTGGTTCGTTTGGTCTGTCTGGTCTGTTTAGTTTTTTTGGTTGAACGAAACTAACCAGATGGACCAAATCAACCAGTCAGTTCTCATGCTTCACGATTGTTCTCTGACTTTGTACTCCAAAGGCTTTGCCTTGCTGCATCCAGTTGATAACACAAGACAAAGGGCCCCCAGAGCGACTCTTCCAAGGAGGGCCTGCTTCTCCCTATATAAATGGTAGGGGCAAAACTAGAGACATTGTGAGATTTTCTAAACTAAATCAATCAGTTAGTGCGTCAGGATCGGTTTTCAGCCATTTTCACTTGTTCCCAGTAAGCGTTCACCTTCCCTAACTATGCGAGATCGCATCCGTCTGCACCGTCGGCAGCCCTCTCTTACCACGACAAAGTCAGTTGCAACATTTGTCCATTTTTTCTTTCATGGCCTCTCGCCCGGCTTTCACCGCCGCCTCGACATCCGCCGCTTTCTCTGCGACGAACCTTGTGCCAAGCTCGATGGTCTCATCAAGGGCGGCTCGCACCTCCTTCGCCCTTTCAAGAACTTCTTCCTCCGTTTTTCTCGCATAGCCTTTTAAGGCTCGCCGCGCTTCTTCCCCGGACTTGGGGGCGAGAAGAAGGCCTGCCACCACTCCAGCCACAACTCCCCCTAACAATGCGAGCACAACAGCCGGCGCCGAACATTGCGTCTCTCGATTGTCCATAACAGTTCCTCCTTGGGTAAACAGGGTTCTCTCTGATTGAAAAGCGAAGGCCATGCCAGAAAAACAGAACCAGGGAATCACCGATTGCTGTGAATTGACGGGCTCTTAAAGAAATGCATGAGGAGAGGAAACCTGCATCTGGGGCATTCCAGGGCGTAGGCGAGAAGAGCGCTGTCGCAAAAGGCAACAACCCGTAGCGCGGATGAGCTAGGTTACTCTAGAACCCGTGAAACAGAAGATGAATCGTTATGGATTTGAGTTGGATTTAAAGGCAGTCCATCCTTCACCCTGTCCCATCATGCTGGCCCATGCTCACCGGTGAAGCTGCGGAGGTACTGGATGAGGCTCCAGATCTCTTCGTCCGTCAGTTGATCTCCATATCCAACTAAGCCGGTACCGGGCGATCCGTTTTTAATCAACCAGAAGATTTCGCCTTCCGTACGCTGGCTCCAGAATCCGTGGTCCTGGAAATTGCGTGGTGAGGGATTCACCTTGGCAGCCAAAGGCCCTTTACCATCCCCATCTTTCCCATGACACCTGAAGCAGGCACCCTTGCCGTCATAGATGGCCATACCCTGCGCGACAGTTTCAGTGGATTTTGGCAAGGGGCTCGTGAGCGCGCGCGCCTCGGCCAGCTTGTCGTCCGGCACCAACAACTGCATCCCGTGCCGTTCGGCGGCCCAGGAAGGGATGGTAAGAGAAGCCACAACGACCAGCAGCAGAATCATACTCGGCTTCATC
>JANOOS010000448.1:0-1536 GCA_031421455.1 Nitrospira sp. | reverse complement strand
CTCCTCACGTCCCGCTGCCCCTTCCATCTGGGTACGCAAGTTATCCAGCAGTTCATGGTCGCGCCCTTCGAGAAACTGACGGACCTGCGACACGATATGCTGGTAATCCTCTTTCGATTGATTGCCGGTGCAGGGCGCCATACAGCGTTTGATTTCGAATTCGATGCAGGCCCGTTCTGCCTTGCCGTCGATCTCGATCGTGCAGGTAGCCAGAGGGAAGGCTTTCTTGATGACTTTCAGCGTCTCCCGCAGGGCGCCTGCCGGCGTGTAGGGTCCATAGTAGAGCGCGCCGTCTTGTTGCACGCGGCGAACGATGGAGAGACGAGGGAAGTCCTCTTTGATCGGCAGCCTGAGATAGGGATACTGCTTGTCGTCCCGCAAGACGACATTGAACCGGGGCCGATGCTGCTTGATCAGATTGCTTTCGAGGATGAGCGCTTCGAGCTCTGAGCGAGTGACGATCGTTTCGAGATCTGCGATGTGGCCGACCAGGACGGTGGTTTTCGAAGAATGGTCAGCCCCCTTTTGGAAGTAGGACCGCACACGGTTGGAGAGGACTGCGGCCTTTCCGACATAGAGCAGTTCGCCCTGTTCGTCCCTAAACAGATAGACGCCGGGCTGATCCGGGAGGTGGTCGAGTTTGGATTGGAGTGTGGCAACGAGATTCATGGTTGATGGCAAATGTTCGATGGGTAATGGCCGATAGGTCAAGAGGAGCTCGATGGACGCTCGGCCTTGGTTTTTCCGCGCTGAAGGATCTTTCGTTCGATACTCGCAATGAGATTCGCGAGTTGCGTGAGAGCGTTGTCATATCCTTCTGTCAACGCCCACCCTTTCTCGTCTGACAATTGCTTGATGGCCATTGCGTAGCGCACATGCGTCATCGTTTCCCGTCTTTCACGACGGCACCGATACAAGGCTTGAAGGTATTCCGTGCTGTATTGGGAATAGAAACCTTCGGTCATGTTTACACAGACCGACTCAGATGATCGCAGCACCTGGCCACGAAGCCATTTGAAGTCAGCTGCAAAGGCACGCGAGTCTTTCTCAATGCTCAAAGCTAAAGCAAAGCAAGCTTGAAAGACAGGCATGTCTTCGACTCGTTCTATTTTCCTCTTTTCCATCTCTCCTTGGTTCTCTGTATTTCATATCGCCTATCATCTTCCATCGACCAATACCCATCCACCATCACCCATTGATTCCCTCATCGGAGCGATCGCACAAACGACGGGCTGAGTGTGCCCCGCGCCACTTCCGCGACCGGCCCTTTCATGGTGAGGCTGAAATCCGAGGCCACCTTGATGTTGAGACTGCCTCCCGGCATCTTCACCGTGACAGGGCTCTTCACCAACCCAAGCCGGACCGCCGCGCTCGCGGCGGCGCAGGAGGATGACCCGGAAGCCTGGGTTTCACCGGCCCCTCGTTCCCAGATCAGGAAAGAGTTCCTTCGGGCCAGTTGGCACAACAAGTTGCACGTTCGTTCGCTTCGGGGAGAGAGGATGGTTCTCCAATGCCGGCCCCAACTTTAGAAGATCC
>JANOOS010000447.1:0-2946 GCA_031421455.1 Nitrospira sp. | reverse complement strand
GGCTGAGATGAGGCGTCCCGCAGCACAATGCGGGACGCCTCATCTCAGCTTCCTATTCCACTTTTTTCTCCGCATCGATTAATTCAATCGATGAATCCCTACGAACATGAGTGATCAGCACATAGAGCGTCGTGACACTGAGAATACTGCCCAAGACCAGTGGTACAGCCCAGAGCTGCCACCAGGGTGCATTCGATGACACAGCGTAGGCACGTGGCCAGGCGATGTTGACGAATTCGAACAACGACCAGAGGAAGGCCGCAACATTGATCACCAATCCCCAGACGCCCAGCTTCAGCTCACCCAGTGCCGGACTCCAGCGGCCCGTGAGGCGAGTAAAGAGTCCGACCCCGGTGGTCATGGTGAACATGGCGTACAATCCGCCTGTGCCAAAGGCGATCACCGTGGCCACGGCCCCATCGTTCAGCCCGAACAGCAACCCAAGCCCCGCCAGCAACACGACGCAGATCACCGCATTGCGAGGAATCTTGGAGGCTGTCAACCGGCTGAACATCATAGGCATATTACCCTCGCGGGCCATGGAGTAGACAATGCGCGACGTGTATTGCACCATGGATGCCCCACAGGCCAGGAATGCAATCATGACAATCGCCAGAAATGGCTCCTCAGCCCAGGATCCAAAGCTACTGACTATCACAGGTGTGACGGGATCGGACGTCGCGCTGGTATTCACCAGAGTGTCGCGATTGAAGCTCAAGGTCAGGGCGGCAGAGTTGAAAAGCACCACCATTCCCACCATGCAGAGGGACAAAAAGATCGCGCGTGGGACCATCCGCTTGGGGTTATGGGTTTCTTCAGCTATGGTGGAGCAGGCATCAAAACCGATGAAGGCCCAACCAGAAATGGCGAGCGCCGCCAGAAATGCAGCCGTCTGGCTGGGCGCAGTCCCCGTGCCTAGATGCTGGAACAGTTCGGAAAATGGATGCTGTCTGAAAAAGAAAAACAGCAGCAGCGCCACGCCGAACGACCCGACGATTTCCGCATAGACACCCAGAGTAATTACCAGCTTAAACACATTCACGTGAACCAGGTTGAGGAACGCGCAGAGCAACAAGAACACGGCGCCCCATATTACTAACGTGCCCCCTCCTCCACTCCCGGACCCAAAAAAAATGGCTAGCCAGACACCGCCTGTGTATGCGGTCGTGGTGAGCATCGCGACCGTGGAGCTGACGTAGATGACCCCGGCATACTTCCCGGCTGTGACACCTCCGAGCTGCCGTGCCCACTTGTACGCTCCCCCCGCTATCGGAATCTGCGAGGACAGCTCAGCGTAGACAGTAGCCACCAGCAGCTGCATCACCAGACAGAGCGCCAGTGCGCCAAACCAACCGCCCCCCGTTACCACCGTCTGCACGCCAATGATGGCGTAGAGCCCCGCCACTGGTGAAACAGTCGCGAAACCGATGGTCAGGCTATTCCAGAGAGTCAAGCTGCGGTTCAACGAGCCGGCAGCAGCCAAGTTGGTTGTAGGGGAAAGACTGTCTCGATGTCCTATTGTTGGCATAACGTCCTGCACTGATAATGCAGCAAGTGATTTTGATTTGGTATACAAAAATAAAGAATCGGGCTGCCCCTTGCTGCGCGCGTCCAACGAATGCTGGTTCATCTGGTCTATCTCGTCTATCTGGTTTGTCTGGTTGATCGGACTGGAAATTCATTCCGAAGAACCAGACAGACCAGAAAGACCGGCCAACCAGACAGACGAGCCCGAGCGCGTTGCGCGAGCACAGGAGATGAACAGGCCGGCATCCCCTCCCCCGTTTGACTTCCCCTTCCCCTCCCTCCTAAAATCCCGCATGTCGTCCTCCGTTGTGCATCTCCATCTCCACACCCAATTCAGTCTGCTCGACGGCGCAAATCAAATCGAGCCTCTGGTCCAACAAATTAAGTCCTTCGGCCAGCCGGCTGTGGCCATGACCGACCATGGCAACATGTTCGGGGCCATCGAGTTCTACCGCAAAGCCAAGGATGCAGGCATCAAACCTATCATCGGTTGCGAAGCCTACATGGCTCCTGGTAGTCGCTTAGCGGCTAAAGACAGCGGCCTTGCCAACAACGACTACTATCACCTGATCCTCCTGGCTCGAAATCTGACTGGCTATCAGAACCTGATCAAACTTGTCAGTAAAGCATACCTTGAAGGATTCTACTATAAGCCACGGATGGATAAAGAAATTCTAAAAGAACACCACGAGGGTTTGATCGCCCTCTCCGGTTGCTTGAGCGGCGAGATCCCCTATCTCATTGGCCAGAAGGATATGGATGGCGCCATGGCTGTGGCTGGAGAGTTTCAAGAAATCTTCGGGAGGGAACACTTCTACCTGGAGGTGCAGTCGAACGGGTTGGACCACCAGCGAATCGCGAACAGCGGTCTACTCGAGATCGCCAAGAAAATGGATATCCCTCTGGTCGGCACCAACGATTGCCACTACCTCAAAAAAGAGGACTTCCGCCCACATGAATTGATGCTCTGCTTGCAAACCGGCAAGACGATCAGTGATCCGAATCGCATGAAATTCGATACGGATCAGCTCTATGTGAAATCGACTGAGGAAGTCACGTCTGCCTTTATTGAATTCCCCAATGCCGTTACCAATACCTGCCGAATTGCGGACAACTGCGACCTCCAACTAGCGCTAAACAAGACGCATCTTCCGCAGTACACAGTACCTGAAGGATTCACGCGGGAAACCTACCTGGAGCGTCTGGCGTTGGAGGGATTGACGGCCCGACTACAAGAACGGCCCAGCCAGATCCTTCCTGCTGCCTATGAGCTACGTCTGCGTGAAGAGCTGACGATTATCTGCTCGATGGGGTTCGCCGGCTATTTCCTCATCGTGTGGGACATCATCAAGTTTGCCCGCTCGCGCCATATTCCAGTCGGACCGGGGCGAGGCTCCGCCGCTGGCAGTCTCGTCGCCT
>JANOOS010000446.1:0-2928 GCA_031421455.1 Nitrospira sp. | reverse complement strand
CGTGCCTGTGAATATTCTTTCTTCCATACTCATGTGACACCGACAATCGGGAATGCCGGATGTGAACGATATCAACAAAGACATAGACTCTCTTCCCGGAACAAACCCAAACCGTGATGCCATGACCAGAATCACGCCGGCTCTTGCTGGAGCTGGCCGATCCTCACGGCTATCCAGACCTGCCCCGGAGCCGGAACCTGGAAAGATGCATTTGCGCCCGGTCTGGATCGTCCTGATTCTGCTGCTCCCCTGTCTGGCTCTGACCTTTTACTACTCCCAAGTCGTGGCTCCCGGTGGCGAGGAAACAGATTCCTTTCTGCCGACCACCAGCTATGCATTCGTACTCCTGCTCATCAACCTCGATCTGATTGGATTTGTCGTCCTGCTGCTGCTGCTCTCCCGCAACCTCATCAAGGCCTATTTCGAGCGGCGGCATCGGCTATTTGGGTCCGGTTTTCGAACGAAGTTGGTGGCGGCCTTCATTGGCTTTTCGCTCATTCCGACGGTGCTCCTTGCACTGGTCGCAAGCGGGCTGGTGAATAAAGCCGTCGATGTCTGGTTCAGCGACGAGATTGAGCAGGTGATGCGGGATTCCTATGACGTGGCGCGGATGCAGCATGCCGGTCATATTACCCTAGCCGTAAACAGTGCCAGAGCGATCAGCCATGAAATCTACAGAGAAGATATGTTGCTGGCGGAACAGCGGGATCTCCTGGTGGCTGCCATGGCGCGCAAACGGGCTGAGTTCGGCGTGGCAGGCATTGAAGTCTTCTCGGCCAAAATGGAAACCCTCACCAAAGCGCTGGATCTCGACGTGCCCTCATCGGCTCTCGATCTGCCGATCGGCCAGCTCGTGCTCCAAGTCATCAACGGGAAGCAGGAAGTCAATGCGGTGCAGGAGGCGCAAACCGGGCGCTTAGTGCGGGCTGCCGCCCCTATCGCGGCAAGCGGAGGCGGCGGAGAGATCGGCGGCGTAGTCGTGGTGGAAGCCTACGTGCCTGAATCGTTGCTGGCGAAAATGGAAGGGATCGGCCATCAGTACGACGAGTACAAACAGACCAAAGCCATGAAAAATCCGATCAAGGCCGGGGCCTATCTCTTCGTTGCCGTCATCACGGTGCTCATCTTATTCGGGGCGACCTGGTTTGGGTTTTATGTTGCGCGGGGTATCACAGTGCCGATTCAACTGTTGGCCGAAGCCACGGAGGCCATTGCCCAAGGGGATCTCTCCGTCCGGATCGAGGCCAAGGCGACCGATGAAATCGGCACGTTAATCGATTCATTCAACCGTATGACGTCGGATCTGCAAGGGAGCAAGTCCGAGATCGAAGAGGCTAATATCTCGCTACGCCTCAGCAATCTCGAACTCGATCGCCGCCGTGCCTACATCGAAACGGTGGTCGAGACGATCGCCGCAGGCCTGCTCTCCATCGATAAAAACGGGCTGATCACGAATTTCAATCCGTCCGGTGAACGAATCCTTGGGCTCGCAGCTGATCGATTTCATAGCAGACCGGCCAATGAGGTCTTCAAAGAGTTTCGACTCGATCTGTTCCAGACAGTCTATGATCGGATGTTGGCCGATCAGCGAGATACGCTGGCTCTCGAAGGCCAGATGGAAATTGACGGAAGATATTTGACCATCGGGCTTCATGGATCGCGCATGAAGGATGAGGCGAATAAAGACCTCGGCATCGTGCTGGTGTTCGAAGATCTCACAGAGTTGATCAAGGCGCAAAAAGTGGCGGCCTGGCAAGAAGTAGCCCGGCGGGTGGCCCACGAAATTAAGAACCCGTTGACGCCCATCCAGTTGTCTGCACAACGTTTGCGGAAGAAGTTTTCTGAGAAGTCACCGGATTTCGAGACGGTCTTCGACGAAGCCACGAACGTGATCATCAACGAAGTGACGAGCCTCAAGCATATGGTCGACGAATTTTCGAAGTTTGCCCGGCTGCCGACTCCGCAGATGGCGCATCAGTCGCTCCACGATGTGATCAACGAAGTCACGCCGCTCTATCGAGGGGCCCACAAGGATGTGGAGCTGATCGTGGCGCTGGACGACGATCTCCCGTCGCTCAACTTCGATCGAGAACAGCTCAAGCGAGTGATGGTCAACCTGCTGGACAATGCGATTCAGGCGATGCAACAAAAAGGGAGGGTGTGGCTGTCGACGAAGTACGATACCAAACGACGGGTGGCCGTCGTGAGCGTGGCGGATGAAGGCCCTGGCATTGCGCCGGAAGACCAGGAAAAGCTGTTTGTGCCATACTTCACGCGGAAGAAAACAGGAACGGGACTGGGATTGGCGATCGTGCGGCGCATCATTACCGATCATGAGGGGCAGATTCATGCAAGCCAGAATCAGCCCAAAGGGGCCGTGTTCACGTTCGAATTGCCAGTCTAGTTGAAGAAGTGACGAGTGATGGGTGATGAGCGGCAAGATTCTCACCGCCTCACCGATCACTCATCACCGATCACTCATCACGGGGGGTTCATGTCTGCATCGATTTTAATTGTGGATGACGAAGAGCCGATTCTCACATCCTTGAGCAGCATTCTGCGGGATGAAGGCTATGAGGTGGCGTTGGCCAAGAACGGCGTGGAGGCGCTGCGCGTCTACACCATCGATCCACCCGATCTCATGCTCCTCGATATCTGGATGCCGGGAATGGATGGCATGGAAACCTTACGCCGGGTTCGTGAGCTGGTGCCGACGGCACAAGTGATGATGATGTCCGGGCACGGCTCGATCGAGACGGCGGTCAAGGCGATCAAGCTGGGGGCGTATGACTATATTGAAAAGCCCTTGTCGCTCGAGAACGTCATCCTTCGGGTCAAACATGCCTTAGATCAGTATCGGCTGGAACAGGAGAATCGGGCGCTTCGGACCACGGTCCAGCGGAAGTTCGAATTGGTGGGACAGTCGCC
>JANOOS010000445.1:0-2992 GCA_031421455.1 Nitrospira sp. | reverse complement strand
GAGCAATCTTCAAAAGAGTCAGATTCGAATGCTCGCCGCCGGGGGGGTCAAGTGCATGCAGCCGGGCTTAGAGAGCCTGAGCGTCAATCAATTGCAGGCGATGGATAAGGGCGTGACGCCGATGCAGAATATTATCTGCCTGAAGTGGAGTTCCTACTATCATGTCGCGGTGTCCTGGAATATCTTGCTCGGATTTCCCGGAGAAACGAACGAGGACTACCGCCGCCAGATCGATCTGATTCCATCGTTGTTCCATCTACACCCACCGGAGGCGACCGGGAAGTTCTGGCTGCAGCGATTCAGTCCCTATTACACGAAACCGCACGAGTATGGTGTGCGTATCATCGGTCCTTGGGCGGCATACGAGTATGTTTACGATGCCAGGTACGTGGATTTGAAGAAGATTGCCTACGATTTCGAATATGAGTTGGATAATTGGAACGTGGATCAGCAGGTCTACCAGGAATTGGTCGATCTCGTGCAGGAGTGGCAGAGGCTGGTTGGGTCGAGCGATCGACCGTTTCTCTATTACTCGAAGACGATGGACTATGTCACCGTCTACGATGGCCGGAACCCAAAAGTACCGATTAGGCAGCGCTACGATTGGCCTGCAGCGGGAATCATCGAGGTCTGCAACGAAGCGGCCAAGAGTGTCGAGCAAATCCGCACGTTGCTGGCAAGCCGACCTGGCAAGAGCGAGAATGTCGATGTAGAAATCGATCAAGCGCTCGTTGTATTGACGGCTGCACGGATTCTCTACGAAGAGCGCGGAAAATATTTTACCCTCGCCGTTCCCGAAAACCCCTACCTCTAGCCGAACGAGACACCGATCTCATCACATCGACAGCTTGCCTGCCACATTGCGCATCTGGACGCCGTGTGCGAGGGAAGCGCCGCCTCGGATGGCGCAGGCGACATGGACGGCCTCTGTCATTTCTTCGATGTTCGACCCTTTTTCTAAGGAGGCCTGCGTGTAGGCATCGATACAGTAGGGGCATTGAACTGCGTGGGCAACGGCAAGGGCGATGAGGGCCTTCTCTCGCTCCGTCAACGCTCCCTCAGCGAAGACGGCGCTGTAGTAGGCCATGAATTTCTCCCAAAGGTCCTTGTTGCCCTTGCCCATCTCGGCGAACTTACCCAAATCATGGGGATGATAATAGGTCTCCATTTGTAGCTCCAAATTGTGAATGTTAAATTGTGAATGATGAATGAGCTTGTACCCCTTCATTCATCATTCATAACTCATCATTCAACATTGTATTGCGTTCATGCGTTGCTGGGCGGGTCGAGATCGGCTTGTGTGAGCACCTGCGAAAACCTTGTACCGACGATGCCAGTCACCTTGGCCATAAGGTCGGTTACCTCTTGCCATTCTTGCGGCAGAAGATCCTGTTTCAGTTGGGGATGAATCGCCCATTGGGCATCGACCTGTGTTCCCTTTCGGCTCACGAGCACCCGAAGCAGTTCCACATCCTTGGTGCGTGAATCGGCCCCTGCTGCTTGGGGCGGGTTTCCGTTTGGTTGCCCCGATGGAGGTGTTGTACGTGCCATACAGCCAATTTCCTTCCCTTTGTAGGAGGCGATCATACCGCATCGTCATTCTGTCTGTATATCTGGCTGAAGGCTGCTGTGGCCACCTCGGACTGTTCAGTCATTTGACTGATCTGATGCGAGCGGAGCAGGACTGATATTTTAAGTGGGAGTTGTACCTTCTTGGAGCAGGTCGAGCATGGCTTGGTGGATAGGCCCGTTACTTGAGACTAATTCTTTTCCGTATATCGAGTGAGGAGCGCCTTTGAAGTCTGTCACCTTGCCGCCGGCTTCGCGGAGGATGACGACTCCTGCCGCCATGTCCCAAGGGTTTAGGGTCACTTCCCAAAACCCATCGAATCGGCCGGCCGCGACATAGCAAAGATCCAGCGCTGCCGTTCCAGTCCGCCGCAATCCTTGTACTTTTAGTGCAAATCGCACGAAGTGATTCAAGTTATTGTTCGGGGTTTCGCGAATGTCGTAGGCAAATCCGGTCACGAGGAGTGCACGATCGAGGTGGTTCGCTGTGGACACGGAAATGGGGGCTCCGTTGAGGTAAGCCCCGTGACCGATTTGCGCGGTGAAGAGCTCGTCCCGAGTTGGGTCGTAGACCACCCCGATAATCCCGCGGCCGTCGCATTCCACTCCGATGGATACGCAGTAGGCGGGGAACCCGTGGGCGAAGTTGGTTGTGCCATCAAGCGGATCAATCACCCATTTGTAACGGGATGGAGATTGTTCGGTCAGCCCACGTTCCTCGGCAAGGATACGATGGGTCGGGAATGCCGCGTGGATGACATCGATGATCCGTTGCTCTGCCTGGTGGTCGGCGTCGGTGACAAGATTAATAATCTCCTTATGCTCAATCCGAAAGCCGGTGCGTACGCATTCCGTTAGAACGGCTCCAGCCTGGCGGGCCGCGTCGGTGGCGACTGAAAGGAGTCGGTCGGAAGGGATAGCCTTGTCATAGGGTAGTGACATGAGGCCGCATCATAGCACGAGGCCGTGATCTGGTTGCTTGCTTGTCATGCTATTTGCCGAGCAAATGGTATTCCAGGAAAGCACGGACTGGTATTAAAGCGATCACGCTATGCAAGCCACCATTTGACTTTATGTATTGACTTGCTACGCAAGCAATGCTATAAAGCAAGCATGCTTCACCTGGGGGCAAGTCTGTGGAAGAACTCACCGATATATTGGTTGGTCTTGAGCAACGGATCAGCGCCTACAAGAACCGGCTACAGGAACTCGAAAAGAAACGGCGTCGCTTGGACGACGAAATCGCCACGATTAAAAAATACTTGGAACTGGCAGAAACGCTCTATCGCGTTGAAGCCGACAAGGCCAAGCTCGCCAGTCTCTCCAGTCAATTTTATTCCGATGAAAAAGGCGCTCGTCAACGGCCGAATACGGATGTCACCGACCAGTCGAGGGAAATCCTCATGGGGCGGAGCAAGTATTC
>JANOOS010000444.1:0-5699 GCA_031421455.1 Nitrospira sp. | reverse complement strand
CCGAGCGCCAAGGAAGCGCGCAAGTCGGTGATGTGGGCGACCGGATGGATCGGCTATTTTTACCTGCTGACCTTCATCATCGGTTTCGGCGCAATCACCTTCGTGCTGACCAACCCGGAGTTCCTTGATACTAACGGTATGCTCAAGGGCGGCAGCAATATGGCGGCGGTGCACCTGGCCAACGCGGTGGGTGGCAATGTGTTTCTCGGTTTCATTTCAGCCGTGGCCTTCGCCACCATCCTGGCGGTCGTTGCCGGTCTCACGCTGTCGGGTGCGTCAGCAGTGTCACACGACCTGTACGCGACGGTGATCAAAGGCGGCAAGGCCGACGGCGCGTCCGAGTTGCGGGTTTCGCGCATGACCACGGTGGCACTGGGAATCCTGGCTGTGTTGCTGGGTATCGTGTTCGAGAAACAGAACATTGCGTTCATGGTGTCCTTGGCGTTTGCGATCGCGGCATCGGCCAACTTCCCGGTGTTGTTCATGTCAGTGTTGTGGAAAGACTGCACGACCCGCGGCGCTGTCGTCGGGGGTTTTCTCGGGCTGATTTCATCGGTGCTGCTCACGGTCGTGTCGCCGTCTGTGTGGGAAACCACCTTGGGCTATCCGAAAGGCAGCGCGTTGTTCCCATACACCTCGCCGGCGCTGTTCTCGATGACGATCGGTTTCGTGGGCATCTGGTGGTTCTCGATCCTTGACCGAAGCAGCCAGGCGGCAAAGGACCGTGGCGGCTTCCTGGCCCAGCAAGTACGCTCGGAGACCGGCATCGGCGCGACGATCGCATCCAGGCACTGAACTTAGCCCGCATGATTCACGAAAACTTCTACTGCAACCGCCGATACGCCGCTGCGACAAGCCTGACGGCGGGCGGGCTCGCCGCTCAGTCGGTCAACATACTGTTTCAAGTATGCCTCCCTCCTTCACGGCTCCGCGCGCCCGTCTCGCGTAGCGTCTCGGCGGTTTCGTCACGAACTTTCGTGAATAATGCGGGCGAGGCTCCTGAGATCCGGGCACGGCGACTTGCGAATGACGGACTACGTGCTCGACCGGCTTGTCGAAACCGGCAACACCTTCACCCCAAACTCAGCCGCCCAATTGAAAACCATCCAGGAAGTGATTGCCCTGGTCGTGTTTTACATCTTCTCGGTGGTCTATCTGAAGGAAGAGTTGAAGTGGAATTATCTGGCTGGTTTTGCCATGATGATCGGCACCGTATTCGTCATTTTTAAGGAGTGGTAGCGATGGCAACAAAGAAAAAAGAATCGGGGCAGACCGAGGCATCTTCATCCGTAGGCGGGTCAGCCAAAGACTTTGAAAAACTCGGTGTGTTCTATCTGGGTCGTCCGTACGACATGGCGGCCAAGCAATCGAAGCCTGGTTGGCTGTTGTACGACTCGAAAGATTTAGTGACCCATGCCGTCTGTGTCGGGATGACAGGAAGCGGGAAGACTGGCCTCTGTATCGGGCTGCTCGAAGAGGCAGCCATCGACGGCATCCCTGCGCTGATTATCGACCCCAAGGGGGATCTTGCCAATCTGATGTTGAATTTTCCGAAGCTGCGTGGCGAAGACTTCGCACCATGGGTCAATGAGGACGATGCCCGCAAGAAGGGACTCTCGCCGGCGGACTATGCGACTCAGCAAGCCGAGATGTGGAAGAAAGGCTTGGGGGATTGGGGCCAGAACGGTGAGCGGGTCCAGAAGCTCCGTGATGCCGCCGATGTGGTTGTCTACACGCCAGGCAGCAACGCGGGCATTCCCGTCTCCATCCTCAAATCCTTTGCGGCACCGTCGCAGGAAATTCTGGACGATTCAGAGATGCTACGCGAGCGGATCGGCACGACGGTGACGAGTCTGTTGGGTCTCGTCGGTGTCGAAGCCGATCCCATCAAGAGTCGCGAGCACATTCTCTTATCGACGATTCTCGACCACACATGGAAAGCAGGAGAGGATCTGGATCTGGCCACATTGATCCAGCAGATCCAGACGCCGCCGGTTACTAAGATCGGCGTATTGGATCTGGACTCGTTCTATCCCTCGAAGGAACGTTTCGCTCTCGCCATGCAGTTGAATAACTTATTGGCTGCGCCGGGATTTTCCGCCTGGCTGGAAGGCGATGCGCTCGATGTCGGCCAGATGCTCCATTCACCAGGGGGCAAGCCGCGGCTTGCCATTTTCTCGATCGCGCATCTCAACGATGCCGAGCGCATGTTTTTCGTTACCTTGCTGCTGAGTCAAACGCTTGGCTGGGTTCGAGCGCAGTCCGGCACGACCAGCCTCCGCGCGATTCTCTACATGGATGAAATCTTCGGCTATTTCCCCCCGGTCGCCAATCCGCCCTCGAAGCAACCGCTGCTCACACTGTTGAAGCAGGCTCGCGCGTACGGTCTGGGCGTGGTGTTGGCGACACAGAACCCCGTCGATCTGGACTACAAAGGCCTGGCGAATACCGGCACCTGGTTCATCGGACGACTGCAAACCGAACGTGACAAGGCGCGCGTGCTGGAAGGACTGGAAGGCGCATCGGCAAGCTCCGGGAAGAGGTTCGATAAACAGGGGATGGAGCAACTACTCGCCGGCCTCGGTAATCGTGTCTTTCTCATGAACAATGTTCACGAAGATGCACCGGAGGTTTTCCAAACAAGATGGACGTTGTCCTACCTGCGAGGCCCCATGACGCGGACGCAGATTAAGCTGCTGATGGAGCCGCTCAAGGCCGGTAAGGGGTTAGGGGTCAGGGGTGAGGCGAAACCCCTAACCCTTCACCCTTCACCCCTCACTCCTTATGCCTCACGTCCTATGTTGGCGCCCGATGTGCCGCAGCATTTTATCCCTGTCCGAGGAAGCCAGCCGAGCGGCAGTGCGTTGATCTACCAGCCGATGTTGCTCGGTGCATCGCAGGTGCGCGTATCAGACAGCAAGGCCGGTGTGGATGTGACTCAGGATGTGACCGTGCTTGCGCCAATCTCAGACGGTGCGGTGGCGGTGGACTGGGATCGTGCCATGGAAGCGGGCTTGGCCGTGGCTGATCTGGAGTCAGCGCCCTCAGACGGTGCGCAGTTCGGCGCAGTTCCCAGCGCGGCAAGCAAAGCGAAAAGCTATGAGACTTGGAACAAGGACTTTTCCGGTTGGTTGTTCCGAAATCAAAAAGTCGATCTCTTTAAGAGCCCCAGCACGAAAGAAGTCTCGAAACCTAGCGAGTCCGAGCGGGACTTCCGTGTGCGACTGCAACAATCCGGCCGTGAAGCCAGGGACAAACAATCGGACAGCCTGCGTCAAAAGTACGCACCGAAGATTGCCGTCTTGCAAGATCGGATCAGGCGAGCGGGGCAAATGGTCGAACGCCAGCAAGCGGAGTCTCGGTCGAGTCAAATGCAGGCGGCCATTTCTGTTGGTGCCTCGATTCTAGGTGCGTTTCTCGGAAGAAAAACCGTCAGTGCGACCAACATCGGTCGGGCGACCACGGCGATTCGCGGAGCCGGACGCGCGATCAAGGAATCGAAGGACGTGGGCCAAGCCGAAGAGAACGTCTCAGCATTGCAGCAACAACTGGCCGACCTTGACGCGCAGTTCAAGATGGAAACCGATGCCCTCGCCGCCGCAACCGATCCTCTCAACGAAAAGCTCGAGACCGTCTCTCTCAAACCCACCAAAGCCAACATCGCCGTGAAACTCGTGGCCCTGGCTTGGACGCCTCACTGGCAAGACTCAGGCGGGGCAACGGTACCAGCCTGGTGAGCGAGACAGGCGAAGCGCGGGGAGCAGGCGTGAAGCGTATCTCGTGAAGCGCGGGAAAAGCGGGACGTGTGAAGAAGTGCTGAGTTCAAAGTTCCGAATCTTCGGCCTTTTCCACCTTCAGCCTTACCCCCTATAGAGCAATGACCTGATAGAAGCAGAACCCTTCGTGCTCGACGAGCTTCTTTGCGATTACCCCTGCGGCTGTTTCGAGCGTGGCGGCGAGCGTCTCGTTCTGAGTACTGAAGACACTTCCACCGCGCACCGCTTTCCCCACGAGCGATGTCACAGCGGCTTCGGCGCGCAGGGCGTCACGGGTCACTCTGGCCAAGGCCTCCAGTGAAATCATGGGACGATTGGCATCGAATTCAGGGTAGGCAACCTCCTGGAATGTCGGCCCTACTGTCAATGCCGTCGCGCCATGTATGGCCGGTACTCGATAGGCCGCATCGAAGAAGGCTTCCAGGAAAATGCGCATCAGGTCGGCGCTGATGCGTTGAGAATCGGCAGGGCTTGGCTCAAGCTCCGCCGAGATCCCAGGATATAGTAAGATGTTGCCGCTTCGGTCGACAAATCCCTTCGAGGTGACTTTCACCACCCCGCGAGGGCCGGCTCCCGCGTAGTCCGATCTTGCCATGAAACTAAGATCGCCAAAATAGGCCGTGTTGTACGCCAGCAGTATCCGGGCGAAGCGAGAGGAATCCTGTTCGAGTTGATCCTCATCCAGACCGAGATGCCCATGCCATTGTCTGGCTACTTCGATGACTTGCTTGAGTTTGTCCACATCGATGCGAGCGTTCGCATCGTTGGCCACGTCATCGAGGACATCGACAAGGATGGAGAGGGAAGTGTCCTTGCCTTGATGGCGCCAGCGGATTCTATCAATGAGGGACGTCAGGGGACGGACGCTCATCGCATGGCCCTCTTGAGTTTGCAAAGACCGAGACTCTAGCGAGGGGCTACCTTCTCGGCGCTCGCCCACCGGCTCATCGTGGGCTTGCCTGGCGCAGGCCAGGAACTTCGTCACGAGCTCTTTCTTGTCATCCAACTTCTGGCGGTACCCTCCGAAATGGAGATCCAGTTGATCGCGTAGCTGCAGAACTGAGGAACTGCAACCTGTTTGCACGAGCAGGAGAGCCAGCAAGGCACATACGGCATTAGACCATCGTGTCATTATTGCCTCGTGTCAGGTAGATAGGCTGAAGGCCTGCCTCGTCTGTCTGGTCTATTCGGTCTGTCTCATGTGTTTGGTCGAATAAAACCAACCAGATAGACCAGATCGGCCTTCAGCCTGAACCCCTGGGTTAGTGTTTGCGATCTTTCTGCATGATTTTATCGGTCCAGGCCAACAGAATGGCGGATCCGATGAAGGTCATGTGGATAAAGATCTTCCACTTGATATGCTCGAGATCTTCATTCGCAATGTTGACGAACGATTTCAGGAGATGAATGCTGGAGATGCCGATCAGTGAGGCGGCAAGTTTAATTTTAATGGTGCCTGGATCGATGTGGGTCAGCCAGTCCGGTCGATCCGCATGCCCCTCTAAGTCCAGCTTGCTCACGAAGGTGGCATAGCCGCCGATGATCACCATCGTGAGCAAGTTCGCCACCATCGTGACATCGATCAACCCCAGGACGCCCAGCATGAAGACGGTTTCTTGTTGCTGATTGACGTGCCAAACCATCTCCCACAGTTCAATGAGAAACTTGTACGCGTACAGCAGCTCCGCCACGATGAGGCCGCCATAGAGTGGGGCTTGTATCCACCGGCTGGCGAACACGACGGTTTCAAACAGGTGCTCAACGCGGTTGATGGGGGCGTGCGGGTGCTTCACTGCGGCAGATTCTGAAGAATCGGAATGACTCACGGCGCGCTATCCTAGTCGGCAAGAGGGGGAACTGTCAATTTGAACGACCCTGGTCGTTCGTGAAGCGTCGCTCGGGAGTGGAGTTGCTGGTTTCTAG
>JANOOS010000443.1:0-4022 GCA_031421455.1 Nitrospira sp. | reverse complement strand
GCCGAGGTAATGTCGAGTTCAATGGCGTTGAAGACGATGTCAGAGGTTGCCTGATGGATCGTGAGGGTAATGGTTGCCTGTCCAGCAAAGCTTGCGGTAGGCAGGTCCGGCTCCAATCGCAGTTCATAGCGAGTCGGGACCACATGCCTTGGAAGCCGGTATGGATCGACGGTGCCTGAAGAAGAGGCTTGGTTCATGTTCTTACCTTTCGGTCGTTTGGCAGATGCGTGCACGAAAGAACTGTTGAGAGCTTGGCTGATAAATGTTGTAAGTGGAATGACAAGAAGGAATCGGACATGCGTGAAAAGAGCCTGCAGGGCCTGTCGCCTGCTGATCCGCTTAGTCATGCCCTCGTCGCTGGGTACGACTCGACCCCGTTGGCTGTGCCCACGATGAGCAGATCAGTTCGTCCGACAAAGAGGCCGGTCTCGACCACTCCGGGAATTTGGTTCAAAGCAATCTCGAGTTCTCGCGGGTTGTCGATCCGTGGAAGATGGACATCCAGAATCACATGGCCTGCTTCTGTCTTGAAGGGCAACCCATCCCGTTCTCTAAGCACCACAGAACTCTTCGTGAGGGCCTGAATTTCTCTGGCCGTACTTCCCCAGCCAAAGGGGATTACCTCGATGGGGAGAGGGAACGATCCCCCCAGCACAGGGACTCGCTTGGTCTGGTCGACCAACACGATGAACTGCTTGGCCGAAGCCGCGACGATCTTTTCCTTCAGGAGCGCGCCGCCTCCACCCTTGATGAGATTGAAATCGGGATCGACCTGATCTGCCCCGTCGATCGCAACATCGATCACCCAGGCATTGTCGGCATCGATGAGGATAATTCCTTGTTGCGTTGCAAGCGCAGCCGTTTCCTTCGACGTGGGCACTCCACGAAGCCTCATGCCTGAACGGACCTTTTCTCCCAACGCCATGACCATGTGTTTGGCCGTCGAGCCGGTCCCAAGGCCGACGATCATTCCATCGCGAACAAATTCGACGGCTGCTAACGCCGCGGCTTTCTTTAGGCTATCGAGATCCTGGTTGCTCATCATGATGCGGGGGTATGGGAGAGAGCGGCGGCGACAGACGCGGCGCCAAGTAAGGGGGTCTTCTGGTTCATGACCACTTTGACCGGGATCGAACTCATCAGGCGCGCATAGCGGCCCTTGCTGGTGAAGGCCTTCATAAATGTTCCGTCTTTCAGTTTGGCCAGCAACTTCGGTGCGATGCCGCCTCCCAGATACACGCCGTTCAATGTCATCGCCTTCAAAGCCAGATTGCCGGCTTCAGCTCCGTAGATGGAGGCGAACAGATCGAGCGCCTGCTTGGCGATCTCTGCCTGTCCTTTGAGCCCCGCTTCGGCAATCACCGCCGCCGGATCGCCGGCTTTGATTTGTTCTGAGAGCCACGTCGGCTCATTTTTTTTACTGTCTCGGACATAGTCGTAGATGGCGTGCAGGCCGGGACCGGACAGCACCCGTTCATAACTCACATGCAGATAGTGACCGCGCAGATGGCGCAGCAGTTCAATTTCGTTGTCATTGTTCGGTGCGAAATCCGCATGCCCCCCTTCGGATGGCATCGGCTGATAACGCGAACCGTTCCAGAAGAGGATGGATTCGCCCAGTCCGGTCCCTGCTGCAATCAAGGCGAGCGCTTGCTTGTGGGGTGGCGGATTTCCGGCGTTGAGGATTTCGACCTCGTCCGGTCTGAGCAGGAGAATTCCGTGGGCCATGGCTTCGAGATCGTTGAGCAGCTTCACTCTCGGTATGTCGAACTGTTTCGCCAGGATTGCGCCATCGACCACCCACGGGAGGTTGGTCGTCTGGCAGCGGTTCTGAATGACGGGGCCGGCAATGCCGAAACAGGCTGCGTCAATTGTCGGCGATTTTTCCACCTGGCGCTTCGGTTCCGGTTCGGCATCGCTCGTCTTCTCGGTTGTAAGTTCATCGATGGACGTTGGAGGCTTCGGTGGGACGAGAAATTCCGTAAGCATGTCCTCAAGCGAGGTGTAATCGGCGCTGTGAAATGACTCCAGCCGCACGGGATCGACGCGGTCTGTCTTCCAGTCGAACAGGGCTAAGTGGGTTTTCGTGCCCCCGATATCTCCGGCGACGATCATGGCTCTCTCATGTGCTTGCCCACTGTTACTGAATCGGAAGCTCGGCTGCTGCAGCCCGATCGAGGAACCAGACGATGCGGCCTTCCTCCGGCTCGACCAACGATGCCGGAAGCTGTCGCTCTACCTCGGTCTTCGGGTCGAGGATGGCCCTCACGACTCCTGCTTTGCCAGTTCCTGTAGCCAGAAACAGTATCACACTCGCTCTGTTGATCGCAGCAAAAGTCATGGTCAATCGGTTGGGCGGATCTTTCGGAGATTGGGTTGCCGCGATCAAGTGTTGGCGATCTCGCAGGACCGGCGCCCCAGGAAACAGAGAGGCCGTATGCCCATCTTCGCCCAGCCCTAAGAGGATGAGGTCAAGGGAAGGCTGGACCGATCGTAGGGTCTTCGTCGCAAGATATAACTTTTGTTCATACTCATGAGCCGCCGCCTGCGGGTCATGGGATTCCCCTGCCATACGGTAGACCTGCGAAGACGTAATTTTCAGAGGGGTGAACAGAGTCTTGTTGGCCAAGGCATAGTTACTTCGAGGATCATTCGGAGGGACGCAACGCTCATCGCTGAAAAAAAATGTGGTCCGAGACCAATCAAAGCGATCGGCGAAAGCAGGAGAGGTTAGGGCTCGGTAGAGTGTTTCCGGCGTCGTGCCGCCGGAGAGCGCAATGAAGAATCGGCCTTTCGTACGAATGGCCTCTTGGCCCACTTCCAATACGAATGCAGCTGCTGCTTCAGCCACGGCTTGACCGTTGCTGTGGATGCGGATGTCGGGGACGGAAGACATCCTACTTCTTGCGAGCACGCCCGCTCTTCGTGCGCCGCATCGTGGGACGCCGAACTGCGGCGCGAGGTCCGAGGAACTTTGTCAACGTCTGAATCGTCGCGATCGGATTCTTACCCAAGGGCAAGACGATCCCCTGTTGATCGTGAGCTTTGAGCGCCTGTATATCGCCGGCTGCTTGGGCCTGCGCGAGCGTGCGAAAACTAAATGGTTTTCCAGGAATGCCGAGATCGGGAATCATCTGATCGACGAGCTCTAAGAACACCCCGCTCTTCGGACCCCCTTTATGGAGTTGGCCGGTTGAATGGAGATAGCGCGGACCATAGCCGGCTGTCGTCGTCACATGGTGATGGGAGACGAGCGCTCTTCGCAGAGAGCGGATGGCCTGCTCCATCCTGAAGGAGGGTGTCGTATAGGCCAAGATGGCGACGTAGGCGCCGGGCCGACATTGTCGCTTGAGTTGCGCCGCGGCTTGTGCCGCAGTCGCGGTCGTTTGTTTCGGCAACCGGCCGGTGGCCTGGATGGTGTCCAGCACGCGGGCCGTGTTGTCTTTACTTTCTTGAACGTTCGGTTGATCGAAGGGGTGAATCCCCAGGAGATGGCCCGCCACGGCCGTGGCGATTTCCCACCTGAAAAATTCCCCTGCGAGATCATAACGGTCTTGGAGCGCGAGCGTCAGGACTGGGTGTCCATGTCGCGCGAGCCCGGCAATCTGCCGGTCGAGCTGTCTATTCTGATCTCCCTTTAACCGCAGATAGACAAAGAGCCGGTCCGTGCCATAGGCGGCCGGAGAGACGATCGGTTCGTTTGCCACAGGGATGAGGCCGGTTCCTTCCTTCCCGGTGCTTTCCGCGAGGAGCTGTTCCGCCCACAGACCAAATGTGGCGATTTGTGGTGATGAGATCAGGGTGATCTTGTTGCGCCCTGCCTGCGCCAGCGAGGCCATCGTTGCGCCAAGGTCGGCTCCGGGATTCCGTTCAAGAGGGGTTTGGGTGCGACAGGCCTGGGCCATGGCTGTGGCACGCGTGATCAATCGTGCAACATCGATTCCCATCAGGGCCGCCGGGACTAGTCCAAAATAGGAAAGGACCGAGTACCGCCCACCGATGTCGGGTGGGTTGGTAAAGAT
>JANOOS010000442.1:0-1859 GCA_031421455.1 Nitrospira sp. | reverse complement strand
TCCTATGCGAGACGGGCAGTTGGCCTTCTCCGGCAAGCTTGGGCGTGATCTGACGGTGGAGCAGGGGATGGAGGCGGCTAGGCTTGCTCTCTTGAATGCCCTGGCGATTGCCAAGCAGGCACTTGGGACGTTGGACCGTATCACGCGAGTCGTGAAGGTTGTCGGGCATGTGGCGTCGGCCGAGGGCTTTATCCAACAGCCCCAAGTTCTCAACGGCGCCTCGGACCTCCTGGTTGAGATCTTTGGAGAGGCTGGTCGTCATGCCCGTGCGGCTGTGGGGGCTGCTGAGTTGCCCCGCGGGGCTCCCGTCGAAATTGAAGTGATCTTCTCCGTCTCCTGACCGGTCTCAAGAACCGTGAAAAGTAAGACGTGAAAGGTGAAACGTGGGGAGGGCAGCTCAAGCTCGATCCGAAACCTTTCACGTTTCACATCTCACGGATTGCGCGCTCGCCGGATTGACTCTCGAAAAAACCGCTTGCTATAGTTCTGTCGAACTCGTTCATTTGGTTTGTTTTGTTTGTCTTGTTTATTTGGTTGAACCGACCAACCAAATCAACTAAACAAACCAGATGAACCAAATCAACCAAACAAACTAAATAGACCAAATGAACCAGATGAACCAAGCTAACCAGATAAAGAATGTGTTTGTAACCGGCGTAGGTACGTTGACATTGTGGGTCGGCCTGACTGTTGCCGCCTTTGCGGCTACTCCTTCTGCGCTCGAGCTTCATCCGGCAACGGCGGTACCGGGTGCTACTGTATCAATCGGCGGGAAGGGGTTCGGGGCGTTTAAATCCGTGCAGGTGAATCGCGTGACGGTGGGTGGGTTCCCTGCGTTGATTCAACGGTGGGAGTCCGATCTGATTGAGGTGAAGGTTCCCTTTCATGCCAAATCCGGCCCCGTGGAAATCATGGCCGGGAAGAAGAAAATGGCTGCCGGGACATTGACAGTGGTACAGCCGACGATTACTGCAATAACGCCGGCAGAGATCGAACCAGGCCATACGGTGCAGATTGCCGGCGCGCATTTTGGCGCCACGGCTGGTTCTCGCGATCCCAATACGATGTTCGGAGTCAACGATGTGATGATCGGGGGCGTGCTCGTCAGGCCGCGTCGCTGGAAAGACGACATCATCGAAGTCGAAGTTCCTGCGAATGCTGCATCGGGGGATGTGATGATTCGATTGGCATCGTCCGATCCCTTGCCGGACGGGTCTTGTTGCGCTCCGGTCCAGTACACAGTGAGCAACGCTGTTCCACTGAAACTGATTCCGAGCATTCGCGTCGATCCGGTGGGCGGGCCGGTCGGCACGAAGGTCGTTTTTTTTGGCCAAGGATTCGGCTCTGAGAGGAGAACCGGTGACATGGTGACGTTCGGCGGGCACCCTGCCACCATTGCCCAGTGGTCGGATAGCGCCATCGTCGTACATCTTCCGATGGATGCGGAGACCGGACCGATCGTTCTGACGGTGCAAGGGCGTGAGCGAACGGTCGGGACTTTTACGGTTCATGTGCCAAAGGCGACAGCGATGATTCCTCCTGCCGCCCCAATCGGTACGCTACTCAGAATCAACGGCGAACATTTCGGATACTATTCGGAAAGTGGAGCGACTCCCTACGCCTTTACCGATTTCAATACGGGAGAGAATCGAGTCGATATCGGAGGGGTCCGCGCCGTCATCTATCGTTGGCAAGACGATCGCATCGATGTGTGGGTACCCTTCAGCGCAAAGAGCGGATCGGTCGTGATCTATCGAGGCGCGACGAAGCCCAATCCGGATGGCTCCTGCTGTGCGACGAAGGAGACTCTCAAGACTGAGGCGGGGGTCTTTACCCTCGTGACACCGAAGATCGACTCC
>JANOOS010000441.1:0-6155 GCA_031421455.1 Nitrospira sp. | reverse complement strand
CGGCGGTGAAGCCCGCTTCGCCGAGGTTCACTCATGCCAGCGGTTCCAAGCCGCTCTCGGGCTACACGATCAAGCGCGGCGTCGGCTGGGGCGGCTTCGGCGAGGTCTACTACGCCACGACCGACGCCGGCAACCGTCCCGACGCCACCAATTGCGACCCGATCGACCTCGACAACACCGGCACCACCCAGTTGATCACCCACGACAGCAGCCCGCCGACGGTCGCCATCAGCGCGCCCGGCGCCGGACAGAACGAGCGCAACTACAGCACCTACCAGCCGGTCTTCAACCCGTCCGACAACGTGGCGGGCTTCGGTGGCAGCTACCTCTGGTCGCTCCAGCGCCAGACGGCGCCGATTGACGGTGAGGTCCAGCAAGTGGCGGTTCATACGGTGGGCGGCGTCGTCACGCCGGCACAGGAACTGCTCAACGTCGTTACGCAGGAACATCCGGTGGAGGTCGAGGCACAAGTCGAAAATAAAGACGTGGGGTTTGTCAAGAACGGCCAGATCGTCGAGATCAAAGTCGAAACATTCCCCTTTACCCTCTACGGGACGATTCCCGGCAAGGTCGTAAGCGTGTCCGACGATGCTGCGCCGATTGAAAAGGTCGGCCTGGTCTATCCGACTCGAGTGAGTATTGATCGATCGACGATGCAGGTGGAGGGGAAACAGGTCAATCTCTCACCTGGTATGGCGGTGACGGTGGAGATCAAGACCGGCCAGCGCCGTGTCATCGAATATCTGCTGAGCCCG
This sequence comes from Nitrospira sp., assembly GCA_031421455.1. Lineage (GTDB taxonomy): Bacteria > Nitrospirota > Nitrospiria > Nitrospirales > Nitrospiraceae > Palsa-1315. The sequence goes on along the minus strand of JANOOS010000441.1, from coordinate 5,400 downwards.
TTGCTGAAATCGATTAACGAGAGCCTGCGGGAACGGTAGATGCGGGTTATTTAATCATGGAACAGAAGAGAATCATTCGAGCCGTTGGGATATTCCTTTGCGCAATGGCGATCGGCCTCCTTACGATGATGGATCAAGGGGTCGGATGTGCCGCGGGCGATCCAGCCCTGTTGTCGAAGCCGGCGCCCTTGCCGACGTTGACGCTGACCCTGCGCGATGCGTTGGCGGCGGCCGTGGATAACAATCCGGACGTGCAACTCTACAAAGAGCGTATCGAAGCGGCGCAGGGCCAAGTCCAGACACAATTGGGAGCGATGCTCCCCAATCTCTCCATGAATGTCCGACAGACCCAACAGACGCAGTTTCTCGGGACGTTCGGACTCTCTGCGGTCAGGACCGACCCCTTCAATATTTTTGATACCCGGGTTAGCGCTTCGCAAAATCTTCTCAGTATCAGCTTGATTCAGCGATGGCGCGCCTCCCGCGAACGCCTGCACGTGGTGGAATTCGAAGCCGATATCCGGAAGTTCGATACGATGGCCAGTGTCGCGCTTCTCTATATGGAAGGGCTGAAGGCCATGGGCATGGTCAAGATGCACGAGTCCAATCAACAGGTGATGAGCGATTTATTGGGGTTGGTGAAGCATCGCCAGAAGAACGGAATCGCGACGGGCCTCGACATCGCCAGGCTGGAGGCGCAATTGGCTAGCGAACGCCAACGTGCGGCGTCGGCTCGCTATGACGTGCAGCATGCCAAACTGAATCTTTTAAACCTCTTGAGCCTGCCTTATGAGACGCCGGTCGTCTTGAGTGATGAATTCAAGGCGGATGTGGTTGACCTGGCCGATCTACAGACGGCGGTGGACGAAGCGTTGGCAAATCGGCCGGAAGTCCAGGCGCAGGTGACCAAGGTCAAGGTCACAGAGTTGACCTACTCATCAATCACCGGGGAACGGTTGCCGTCACTCGTGGCGCAAGGAGATTATGGCCTGATCGGAAACCGCTGGAACAACAGCCTCGATACCTACAATGTGGCGCTGTTGCTGCAGATTCCTATTTTTGATGGCGCGCAACGGGAAGGCCGGATTGCTGAATCTCGGAGCCAATTGCGCCAGGAAGCGCTCCGCATGCGGTCGGTGCTCAATCAGGTGAAGATGGAAGTGCACGATGCCGCCGCGTCCTTGGCGGCGGCGCAGGAGCAAGTCGGGATCGCTCGAATCGGCATGCAAGCAGCAACGAAGGAGATCGAGCTTGCGAAAGAACGCTATGCGGTGATGACCGCGGCGAGCCATTTCGAGCTGACCAATGGGCTCTCTGCTCTGGCTCGCGCCAGAGAAAATCTCGTCAACGCCCTCTTTCAGCTCAATGCGGGCCGGGTCAATCTCGCTCGTTCGACCGGTTCGCTGAAGACGCTGAACTAGCCGGTACTGTTCCAGCCACACGCGATACGCCTCGACTCCCGATCTCAAAACCAGACAGTCGTACCTTTACAATGAGATCCGCAAAACACGACTGGGTAATCGACGCTAACTTTTCTTTACAAAGCTGATATGCGCTCGATACGCTTCGATCGCGGCAGCCAGGGCTTGGCTGCCCCGGGGAATGTTGGCATCCAACGCGTCTTCGATGGCCTGATCGTCGATTTCGACGTCGTAGCGGTCTTGAACATTCGTTCGTACGGGCCCCTGTGCGACATCCCGCGGCATGAAGATCTCTTTCCACACTTCCTTTTCGACGAGACAGACATCTCGAAACCGCTCGTAGAGCAGGGCTAACTTCTCTGGGTCAGTGATTTTGATGCGGTCTCCCATCTTGTTCCTTTTCTCTGTTTTATGATTCTATCCGTCACTGCCGTACGCATTTCCAACGTTTTTGCAGATGGGCATCGGTGCTAGTAGTGCGTGCCCCTAGCAGGTCTACTTGTGCGGATTCACACCGGCAGGAGTAGCATCCTCGATGATCGTAAACCGCATAGTACCCACTTGATTGGCCGCATGAAAGGACTGTTGTCCGAGCGGCGTGATGAATAGCTTCACCAGATACGTCCCGACGGCCCAGGCGTCTCCGGGTTTCTTGAGTTCCAGGAATCCATAGCGTTCATGTCCTGGCACTTCCAAGGTGTCTTTGCCGAGCGGCACGGATGAAAGGACACCCTTCTCTCCCTCCTGAAACCATTGTGCGCTGAACTGGGCAGGATCTTCCAAGGGGGCTGACTCGAACACAATATAGATTGCGGGAATATTTCGGTGAAATACCGATCCCGGTTCGATAGGTTTCAGCCGAGGATCTTGCGTGTACCAGCCTTTCCGTCCGAACGTATCCCACTCCATGTCATACCCTTTGGCCATCCTGATCCAGGTAAACAGAGATTGAGGGATATCCTTTTTCTGTTCGTCGAACGACGGGCTCAGCGTGGGATCGATCTCGGTTGTCGCTTGCTCCTTCGGGGCAAACGGATCCCGCGCTTCCACTACCTGCCAGGCGCAAACGATAACGCTCAGGCAAGCAAGTACGCTGGCCAAGAGCTGCATCCCTTTCATTCTGGCTTCCGTCATTAGCCCCACCATGATCCGTTGTCCACTCGCCCCGTTATGGTAACGAGAGATCTGCAAGCGGTCAATCGCCGATTGTCCAAGAGGCGCATCTCTGTACGCTCTGGGCCCCTGTCTATGCTACTCTCGATCAGAGGTTCCTTTCAGGAAAGGATTCTGTGCATCCCACGTTGTCCGGACGTTCGGAAGAGACTGTGCCAAGCAATTCTCAGGCGCAGAGAGCCAACGAGCAAGGTCTGCGCTATGGCCTCAGAGATGGCGCTTGCCAGGCCATTACGCAAGGCAGCGGGGAACAATATCTCTCCGCCTTTGCTCTACTCCTGCAAGCAAGCCCCTTTCAATTGAGTGTGTTGTCGGCATTGCCCCAACTCATCGGGACAGGAGCCCAACTCGCCTCCGTGAAGTTATTACAGTGGTTCCCCGATCGCAAAGCCCTCATTTTTTCCGGCACCATCGGGCAAGCATTCGTCTGGATTCCCATTGTGCTCCTACCGTTGTCGTTTCCGCAGTGGGGGCCTTGGCTCGTCGTCAGCGGCGCTGCCGCTTATTTTGCTTGCGCGCACTTCACCGCGCCGGCTTGGAATAGCTTGATTACGGATTGGATCGATCAGCATGAACGGGGCGCCTATTTCGCACGTCGAGCCAAAATTATCGCGGGTCTCAGCTTCTTCGCGCTTTGTGGAGCCGGTTGGGTGTTGAGCCTCTGGCAAGATTCCACCGCTGCTTGGTGGGGATTCGTGCTGATTTTTGCCTTGGCCGGAAGTGTTCGCATCCTCTCGGCAGTGGCATTGTCACCCGTTCTAGACCTGCATCCGACTGCCCACCAGGAGGCGCAGCAAGGATTTCGTGGCTTCTTTCGGCAGAGCGCAACGAAGGACTTCCGCCGCTTCCTGTTCTTCTCAGGCCTGATGCATGCGTCTGTGTTGATCGCCGGCCCATTTTTCGTCTTGTACATGCTACAGGATCTTCACCTGTCATATCTTGGTTACGGAGGGTGGTTGGCCACCGGTCTCCTCGGCCAACTTCTTACCCTGCAGGCCTGGGGCCAATTCGGAGATCGTTTCGGAAACAAAGCATTGTTGTCCATTACCGGCTTCACGGTGCCATTTTTGCCAATGCTCTACCTTGTGAGCACGAATCTAGGCTTTCTGTTGGCCGTTAATTTTCTAGGCGGCGTCATTTGGGCCGGCTTGGCCTTGGGGCTGCAAAACTATGTGTTCGATTCGGTTAGACCGGAGGAACGAGCGAAAGCCATCGCGCTGTATAGCACAGTCAACGCTGTGGGATGGTCGGTAGGAGCCTTGCTCGGGAGCTGGTTGGTTGAGCATCTTCCTTCCCGCATCGAGTGGGGAGGGGTTGGTCTCCACCCTATCTCCAATTTGCCTTTTGTCTTCTTTCTTTCGGGCCTGTTGCGGTTGCTGGTCTCGTCCTGTCTTCTTGGAACCTTCCATGAAGCGCGCCAAGTGACGAGCATTTCTCGCCAACAACTTCTCTGGGAGCTGCCGCTTGTAAAACCAGTTGCCCAGTTTGTGGGCTGGGCCTTACCCAAATCGAATCGATAGAATGCCGGAGTCGCTACCGTGGCACCGGTGGTTGGGCGGCTCGTTCCTGTTCCTCTTGTTTGAGCTTTTCGAAGGCCCGGTCTGCATGGCCGCGCACTTGGTCAGGAGTCGGCTGCGGAAGGGGCTTGGATTGATCGCTGGCGCAAGCTGTGATCAGCGAGAAGACGAACAGCCCTGCGACCATAGCGATCCCACGTTGCTGCATACGGCCTCGTCGATGACTCATTCGCATCTTCGGATCTCCATACGGTTAATCAAAGGCCCGGTGTAAATCATGGACCGTCTGCATAATGCCCCGGTCTAATGCCTCGCTGCTCCATCGGTGGTAGTCGATTTTGTCTGAAAGTGACCAACCGAATCCCTCAGCCTCATCTGCACGCGCTGTCACCACGTTGTGATAAACGACTTCCCCGCTCTCTACTCGAATGATTTTGCTTGTGATGGTCACCGACGGAAGATCGCGATGCTGGCGCGCGAAGAACCGGTCGCGTACCGTTGGTCCTTCGATTCGATAGATCAACACGCTGTCTACGCCCAACATCTGTCCGATTCGGACGGCACTATCTTCAGAAACAAGCCCCCCGACCTGAAGTCGCTGCTCCAAGACGATGGTCGGCATATGGGAACGATCGATGATCTTCAGGCTTGGGCGAAATGATTTGAGTTGGAATGCCGCCCCTTCCAAGCGACCATAGGCGTTGGACCAATCGGGGTGTGCTTCACGTGGATACAGCACCGCCACACGCTGAACGTCGGCAGGAATCGGTAACACCAGAGGTGTGGGGTGAAAGCTGAATGTTGGAGGCATTTGATTGGTGGCGTTTGCGCAATTCGCCACGAGAACCGCCATCGTGAGGATTGTCATCAGCTGGACTACTGAGCCTCGCTTTGCCATGGCCAGCCTCCCAACATTCCCCCAGGCTTGTTTTGATCCGCAACTTGACCTTGGCTGTATCTTACTCCACGCTTGGCGCGAAAACCATGCCTGGAAGACCACTGTACGAGTGATGGTCATACATTGACTGGCGTCAAATGAAGGGGTATTCTCCACCCCGGCCAAACTCACTCACCCGCGAGATTTCGATGTCGTTGCACGACCGTCTGACAGAAGATCTTAAGCTTGCCATGAAGGCCCGCGACCAATTGCGGATGGACGTCATTCGCATGATCAAGGCCGCCGTGATGTATAGGGAACTGGAGGTCAAGAAGGATCTCGACGATGTCGAAATGAGCCGCGTGATGACGACCATGATCAAGCAGCGACGGGAATCGGTTGAACAGTTTGA
>JANOOS010000440.1:0-3624 GCA_031421455.1 Nitrospira sp. | reverse complement strand
TCTGGTTAGTTTTGTTCAACCAAACAAACAAGACAAACCAAATAAACCAAATAACGGTTTTCTTCCGCCGGCGAGGGGGTAGCTTGACAGCAGAGTTGCTCGGAAGGTATAAAGCACCGTATGTATTTTAATTCCTACCGGAATAGTCGTGTATGAAAGTATCCCTCAGGGCCACCTATGGAATCATGGCAGCCGTTGATTTAGCAATGCATCTTGGGACAGCGCCTGTCCAGGCGAAATCGATTGCGCGTCGGCAAGCGATTCCTGCTCGCTTTCTTGAACAGGTTCTCCATGGCATGAAGAAGGCCGGTCTTGTGTCAAGCCTTCGAGGGGCTCAAGGGGGCTATGTGCTTTCGAAGAAACCATCCGAGGTATCGGTCGTCGAGATCCTCGAAGCGCTTGATGGTCCGCTTTCACTTCCGAGTGGCGGAGCTGGCCGTGCACAGGGGCGACGATTCAGCAAACCCGGTCTTCTGCTGGAGAGGGTTTGGGAGCAGGTTTATCAAGCGGAGCGCCATGTGCTCGAAGCCATCAGCGTGGAAGAATTAGCCAGGCAGCAACGAGTGCTCGAGCAAGAACGGTCGTTGATGTACCACATTTGAGGTCAACCCATGAGTCTCACACCACTCAGCACTGTTTCTATCAAGACAGAGCCTATTCCTCCTGCCGTTATAGAGGAGATCGAGACGTTTGAAGCCGAAGCCAGACGCATGGCTTCCGGGGATGTCTCGGGCGACCTATTCAGACCCTTCCGTCTGCAGTACGGCATCTACGGCCAACGGCAAGCCGGCGTCCAGATGGTCCGTATCAAGATCCCCTTTGGCGGGCTGACAGCGAATCAGCTGCGTAGAGTTGCAGAATTAACCGAGCAATATGCGACCGGCGTCGGGCATGTGACCACGCGCCAGGATATCCAGCTGCACTTTGTAGAATTACAGGACGTGCCGGCTATCATGCGCGGGCTGGCTGAAGTCGGCCTGACCACCAGAGAGGCTTGCGCTAACACGGTCCGTAATGTGACGGCTTGCCACCTTGCCGGGATCTGCCAGGGGGAAGTGTTCGACGTGACGCCCTATGCAAAAACCGTCGCGCTCCATCTGTTGCGGAATCCACTCAACCAGAGTCTCCCGCGCAAATTTAAAATTGCCTTCTCCGGCTGCAAGCAGGACTGCGCGCTCACACCGATTCACGATATCGGGCTTCTCGCAGCCAAACGCGCGGATGGAGTCATTGGTTTTCGCATGGTGGCAGGTGGCGGCCTCGGCTCTGCCCCCCGGATTGCGCAGGTTCTTCGGGAATTCACCCCGATGGATGAGCTCATTCCAAGTGTGGAGGCTGTGATTCGGGTATTCGATACCCTGGGGAATCGAAAAAACCGCACGAAGGCCCGGATGAAGTTTGTGATCGAAAAGCTGGGCTTCGCGGAGTTCAAACGCCGCTGGGAAGAGGCCTACGTGTCGATGGGGCATGCCCGTCCGAGCCATGAACCCATCAAGTTGCTGACGTATGCGGATGAACCGGTTCCCCTCATCATGCCGACGTCGAACGGATCGAAGCGGGTGGCGGTACAGACCAATGGGCATGCCAATGGCGCGCCGGCGGAGACGCCGTTTGAAATGTGGCGTCGCACTAATGTGGTGCGTCAGAAGCAAGAGGGCTATGTCGCCGCCGTGACCAAGTTATTCATGGGCGATCTCACGACAGAACAGATGCTGCTCATCGCCGACCTTGCGGATCGCTACTCCAATGGCAACATTCGAACGACGATCAATCAAAACATGATCATTCGATGGATACCCGAGGCGCGCATCGCCGACCTCTATACCGACTTGGCCTCACAGGGCTTGGCCGATCCCGGGGCCGAATTGGTCGAAGATATTATTGCCTGCCCTGGTACCGATACGTGTGGTTTGGGAATCACGTCCTCCAAGGGACTCGCGCGAGCCTTGGCAGAGGTATTTCCGGCTGGGCGGGTTCCTGATGACCTGAAGGATGTGAGCGTCAAGATCAGCGGGTGCCACAACTCCTGCGCCCAACACCATATCGCCACGATCGGTTTGCATGGAGTAGGGAAGCGCATCGGCGAGCACGTCGCGCCCTTCTATGAATTGCATTTGGGTGGACGGGTCAACGGGACGGCAAAGATCGGACAGATGGTCGTCAAGTTGCCGGCCAAGAGCGTATCGGCAGCGATCACGCACTTGATTGACGTGTATCGGCGGGACCGCCTCTCCGGTGAAGGCCTGCCCGCCTTCATCGATCGTGTCGGCAAGGTCAAACTCAAGGATGAGTTGATCCCCTACACCATCGTTCCGTCCTTTCAGGATGATTCAACCTTCTACTACGACTGGGAAGGAGAAGCAGAGTTTGTCTTGGAGGATCTCGGGCCTGGTGAATGTGCCGGTGGCGCGCTTGAAATGATCGAAAATGGCATTCTCGAAGCAGACCAAGAGCTTTATCAGGCGAAGCTGCTGGTCGATAACCATCAGTATTCCGTCTCGGTGAACAAGTCCTATCGCGCCGTGTTGGCTGCTGCCAAGGCGTTGCTGGTGACGGAAGGACTTGAGCCTTCGACCGATGCGGAAACCTTCATCGAATTCGATAGTCGGATTGCGCAAAAAGGTATCGTTCCTCTGTTGTATCGGGAACTGAGGAGCCGGGTCGGCGATTTAGGGCCCAAGGACACAACGGGCGAATCGGCTCGTGACAAGATGGCCTTTGCCAAGGGATTTGTCGATGCCTGCCGTGCAGCCACAGAGCAGATGGGCAAAGATCTTAAATTGGCGCCGGCGGATAAGGCAGCGGCGGTCACGACCAGCGCGCCGTCCGAGGTCAAGCCGGTTGTCGCTGCTGTGGTTGCGCCTGCTGCCTCCGCCGCACCGGTCTACGATTTGCGCGGGGTTGCCTGTCCCATGAATTATGTGAAGACCAAGCTGAAGCTGGAGATGATGGATGCGGGTGAACGGTTGGAAGTCTGGCTCGATGCGGGCGAACCCATCAAGAACGTGCCGATGAGTTTGAGAAACGACGGACATCTGTTGTTGCTGCAGGAACCACTCGAAGCCGCAGCGGATCATTTCCGGATTCTGGTCGAAAAAGTTGAGTGAGTCAGGAGCGACACCAGGTCGGTCTTTGCTCCCGGAGCGCGCACGATAAGAATGTGCTCGCTCGACGGGCGCAAGTTGACCGACTCTGGTGCCGCTCCTGTGGATAATGGAGTGAGGAAGAGATAAGAATGGAACTATCATCGGAAGAATTGAAGGCCTGGGGTGAGTCGTTCGAGGCGAAGCAGCCGCAAGAGGTGTTGGCTGCTGCGATCGAACGGTATGCACCGAAGATCGTGCTGGCTTGCAGTTTTGGGGCGGAGGATGTCGTGCTCGTAGACATGGTCCACCGCATCAATCCCTCTGTGCCGCTCTTCTATCTTGATACGGAGTTTCTTTTCCCCGAGACCTATGCCACGCGCGGTCGCGTGATTGAGCGCTATGGGTTGCAACCGCAGCAGGTTATACAGGTGAAGTCGTTGCTTACGCCGGAGCAGCAGGCGGCTCAGCATGGTGATGCTCTCTGGGCGCGCCAGCCCGATCAATGTTGCGAGTTGCGTAAAGTGGAGCCGCTCACCCG
>JANOOS010000439.1:0-6940 GCA_031421455.1 Nitrospira sp. | reverse complement strand
GCGCCAGGCGCAGCGCGTCGTCCTGTGCCCCATCGGCCTGGGCCGTGGTGATGGCAGAGAAGGCATGCGGCAGTTCGGGAGCAAGCGGCCAGGGCCCGAGCTTGGCCAGCGCAACACAATGGCTACCCAGCCAAGAGCGCAGACGGTTTCCGACAGTACGGTCCAGGAGGCGGGGGACGCTGAGTTGACGGCTCAGAGACTCAGTGAAATAAAAACAGTAAGAGATGCGCTCACCAAGAAGGAAACAGAAATCAGTATGCTGCGCAAGGAAGCGGAATGGATGAAACGCCAACTCCGGGACCGTGACGAGGAAATGCAAGCACTCCGGTTGACCAAGGTGTCCGGGAAACCGGCAGCGAAGAAGAAACCGGCCCAGGCGGCACGAACTCGCTAAGCTATCTCAATCGACCTTCAGCAACTCCGGCTGCAGTAAGACCACTTCACTGGACAGGGGCTGGCGGAAATTCATTCGGCAATAACAGGCATACGTCACATAGGTATCTTGTAGACAGTACCGAGCCAACTCCAGCCCCTGTCCTTTCTCCCACATTTCAGCCACCTGAGCCCCACTGCCCGACTTAGTTTCAACGTTCAGTGCGCGCGCCAGGACATCGAGTTTCACCCACCCGCGCGTATCCCAATTGCTCCAAATCGCCATCGTGTCGTAAACCGGTTCTGTGCGGAACTTAGCGAGGTTGACGTCCAGACTCGGCTTGACTTGGTGGATGATCGATCTCTTCTTAAGGAACGGAAGATCAAAACCCAGACCGTTATGGGTGATGAAGAGAGTCGGGCGGCTCTGCGCCAAACGGCTCCAGAATTGCCGCAGCAACTCCCGCTCATCTCCGCCATACCAAGCTACCGACCCACGCGGCTCGAGCTGATCGGAAAATTCCAATAGACCGATACAGACGATCTGACTGAACGTGCCGTCGAAGGCCGACTTCGCATATTGTTCATCCTCGGCGCGTCGCTGAACCTCGGCAGCACCAGCCGTAAACAAATCGTACCCCTCGCCTGGCGGCTCAGATTCGCCGCTTGGCGGGAGCTTCCCCACCAGCCGAGCCCATTCTTCCCGAGGCGCTTGAATGGTTTCTATATCCAGAACAACCTTCATAAAACCTGTCCGATGCTCTGCCGCCGTAAGGCCTCGATGACCGGGCGATCAGCCGGGGGAAATTCAAAGTCACTCAACTCATGGGGCCAGACCCATCGAATCTCCGCGCATTCGATGGCTGTGGCCTGTCCAGCTTCGATCCTACAATGGAAGAAATGCAGCTCCACAGTTTTCTCCGCATAATCATGCCGAATGATCTGAAAGGGTATCGGCACGTCGATACGAATACCCAGTTCCTCAAACAGCTCTCGTCGCAGACATTCTTCCAATGTTTCACCAGGCTCGCACTTCCCGCCGGGAAACTCCCAGAAACCTGCCAAGTGCACACCAGGATTCCGCCGGGCAATCAAATAGCGGCCCTCACGATGTATAAGGCCGGCAGCGACTTCAACGACCTTCATGTGGCACCGTCGCTCCTCGCGGTTTAGATTCGAAGGGGTAGGTCTTGCAAAACGATTTCATCGGACATTGCCGACAGGAGGGATTTCTTGCCGTGCAGCAGGTCGCCCCAAAGTCCATGATCGCCTGGTTAAAGTCATAGCCCTTTCCCAGTGGGATCAAGGCTTCCGATAATTGCCAGAGCCTCGCCTTCTGCGTCTTGGGGTCGCCCTTCGCCACGAACACCCGATGAAGGACTCGGATCACATTCGTATCGAGGATTGGAGCATCTTCGTTGAATGCGAACGAGCGGATGGCGCCGGCCGTGTAACGTCCAATTCCCTTGAACGACAGTAATTCATCCTCATCGCTCGGCAGTTGGCCCCCATACCGCTCCACTGTCTCGCACGCAATACTATGTAACCGTTCCGGCCGAATATTGTAGCCAAGCGGATACCAGGTCTTCTTTACATCCGAGACCGGAGCATCGGCCAACTCTTCAAAACTTGGATAGCGCTCTAGAAACTCGTGGTACTTCGGAATCACACGATCGACCTGGGTCTGTTGCAACATCACTTCAGAAACGAGAATGTGATAGGGGTCGGAGGTCTTTCGCCAAGGCAGATCGCGGCCATGTTTCTCGTACCATTTCAGCAAGCGAGCCTGGAAACGGCGCTTCTTCGAAGCATCGAGGCCGGAAGGCTTCTGCGACGTCTTCTTCTTGCGCTGAGATGATGTTCGTGGGCCAGCAGTGGTGGGCATCCGTACGTCAATCCAATGGCGGCATTCTAAGAGTGCGTCCAACGAAAATCAAACCTTACCTCTGCACCCTCAAGCTCTTCAGTGCCAGAACTCTCCAAAGATCTCTATTTCTTTGACAACCACTCGTTCACCGACTAGCATTTCCAAAGCGAAGACAATTTCAGCGGGAGTCTCATAGGCGAGGCCTCTTTGAAACCGATGCTCTGGGATGGCACCTAATATGACCGAACAGAGGCAACATATTCGTTATCAGGTCGAATTCCCTGCGAGAATCGCAGGCGCTCATGCCGGGATAGGGATCGTATACAACCTCGGGATGGGTGGCTGTAAGGTCGTCAGCGATCTTGGGGTAACGAGAGCCGCCCCCCTAACAATGCATCTTCAGATTCCGGAGCAGAGCATGGCTATCACCATTCAAGCCGCCAGAGTCCAATGGACCCTGGAATTCGAGTTTGGAGTAGAGTTTCTTGAGCTGCAAGACCTGGAACGAACCAGACTGGAGCAGTTTCTGGCAACCCAAGTAAACATCGCCGCATAGGGATCGCTTACATACAGCTATGGTCACTAGAAAACATCCAAGATTTCCTGTGTCGCTCTCCGGCACCTTGTTGCATAAAAATCAATTTCGGCATGCTGGGTCCGTCCGAAACCTGTCTGCTAAGGGGTGCCTTGTAGAAAGTATCATCAGCCCCTTTACCGGCATGCAGCTCACCATACACTTGCATATCCCAGGTGAGCCGCACCCCATCTCGATCGACAATGCCACAGTCCGCTGGTCCGGATCCGCCGGCATCGGCCTAGAGTTTCTAACGATAGCATCCCCGCATCAAGACCGACTAGACCGCATGATCCAGCAGCTCCAACCCAAGACCGGCCTTCAATGAAGCTCCCCGCAGCAGCCTACTCCGCCGAAGTAGCCACTTCGGCTACGAAGGCTGGAAGCTGCGGGGTATCTTGCGAAATTCTCCGAAGCCACTACCCTCCTTCGCCAAGGCTATGGAGGGTTCTCCTCGCCTTCATTCCCGTAGCAGCCTACTCCGCCGAAGTAGCCACTTCGGCTACGAAGGCCGGAAGCTACGGGGTATTTGGCGAAGGAGAATAAGCAACCGTTCTGTGGTTGCATTTTAGGCAGGCTCCTCCGTATCCTCCGTCTGTATGGACCTCTCCAAACTTTCCGAGGATCAATTCAAGGAACTTCTGCGTGGCATCGTCGACGATCGCCTGCGCGAGTTACTGGGCGATCCTGACCTCGGACTTCAGCTTGGCGAAGGCCTGCACGCCCGTCTGAAAGAGTCCTTGTCCAATAAGGAAAGACTGTCCGGCGAGGAGATTGCGAACAAGCTCGGTCTCCGCTGGTAAGGACACCATGGCCTGGTATCGGCTCGCCTATTGCCCAGCCATTCTCACAGACCTTGCGAGCCTTGAACTGTCCATCGCACAGCGGCTCTTAGACAAGACCAAATGGATCGCCTCCAACATCGATAACTTGCGCCACGAACCCATTGAGTCAGATCTACCAGGCCTTTACAAATATGCGGTTGAGGGCTGGCGAATTTTCTACTCCATTGACCGGGACGATCACTTGATCGACATTCACGGCATCCTTCGTCAAACGGAGTTCTGTTTATGATTGCCCTCACACTTACCGCCATCGCACAGCTGAAAGCGATTCAAGCCCATCACCCTCAGGATCCGGTCATCAGGATTTCCGTGCGCGACCTGGACGATTCACGCTTAAGCTTCAATATCACGTTAGAAGCGAACCCGCAGCCTGACGACGACGTTCGGCAGATCGATGACCTTACCATTGCCGTTGATCGGCGGAGTGCCCCACGGATGGAAGGCGTGACGATGGACTACACTGAGGCAACCGGATTTCGCTTTCTACACGATGACAAGGGGCGCAGCTTGCCTCTCTTGACGATTCCCACACTCAATTGATGGAACGGATGCTGAAAAAGCCCACCAGCAGAAAAAGATCGTTATTTGCTTTATTTGGTTTGTCTCGTTTGTTTGGTTAAACCAGATGAACAAAACAAACCAGTTTGAGCATCCTGAGGGATTAGGTGAGCCGATCCGGTAGCGTTGCGACATGTACTTGGAACTCGCCCCGCGTCACATCATCGACATAGCGGCGCAGGGCGTCTTTGACCACAGGGAAAGCGATCTTGTCCCATGGAATTGCAGCGGGTGAAAATAACTGCACCTCCAGACTTTCTTCGCCCACCCCGAAATCCGGCGAACACATCGGCCCTCGGAATACCAGGTACGCCTGGCCGATGTGCGGGAGACTTAAAACGGCAAAGAGGCAGATACGCTCTACCTGAGCCTGCGCTTCCTCCAGCGTCTCGCGAACGGCCGCCTGCTCGGTACTCTCGCCGATTTCCATGAAACCGGCAGGAAAGGTCCAGAGACCGGATTTAGGCTCGATTGCACGCCGGCAGAGGAGGATTTGCCCTTCCCATTCCGGAATGCAGCCTGCGACGATTTTCGGATTATGGTAATGAATGGCCTGACACGTATCACAGACGAATCGAGGCAAGTTGTCGCCGGCGGGAACCTTCTTGCTAACTGAGGCGCCGCAAGCGCTGCAATAGTTCATAAGAAAGTGACACGTGATGTGCGATGCGTGACGAGCGAAACGGGGAAGAGTTCGAGGTCCGAAGTTCGAGGTTTTCGGAACTTCGAACCCTGAACTTCGAACTTCGAGTCGCACCTGTTCCGTACGTCTCGCGAAGAGTTATATGAGCATGGATAACACAAAGCTACGGTTCTTTGCACCCTGCCCACGCGGGTTGGAGGGGGTTCTTGAACAGGAGCTCCACGAGCTTGGCATTCCTACGACCACAAAGACGGATGGCGGGATCGGCTTCCAGGCTCCCTGGTCTACGATGTATTGGGTCAATCTCAAAAGTCATATTGCCAGCCGCGTACTCTGGGAAGTCGGACAGGCCTCCTACCTCTCGGAAGACGATGTGTACCGCGCGGCCTGTAGTCTGCCCTGGCCAGATTGGTTCACACCGTCACAGAGCATCAAGGTAAAAGTGAGCGCGCGCCGGTGTCCACTCACCAGCCTGGACTTTATCACGCTAAGAATTAAAGACGCGGTCTGCGATAAATTTATGTCGGTGCGCCATAAGCGGCCAAGCGTGGATACTCATCGGCCGAACCTCCGGCTCGATGCCTTTCTCGATGAATCGACGGTAACCTTCTATATCGATACCTCCGGCGAACCGCTCTTCAAGCGCGGGCATCGTGTCCTGTCCGTCGAGGCGCCGTTGCGCGAAAACCTGGCGGCGGGCTTGCTGCGGCTTGCAGGATGGACCTCCGGAGACGTGCTGCTCGACCCCATGTGTGGGAGCGGAACGATCCCGCTTGAAGCGGCCATGATGGCGCGCCGGATCGCACCCGGGATGTCCCGCTCCTTCGCGTTTGAGCGTTTGCTGGTCCATGATACCCAACGCTGGGGCCATCTGCGCGAAGCCTCTCGACTGAAACAACTGGCAGAAGTGCCGGCCGCCATCTATGCCTCCGACCAGGACCCTGCCGCAGTGAAGATTGCGCAGCGGACATTTCAGGGGGCAGGAGTCACCACCGACGTTCGCCTCCGGCAAAGCAATGTGCTCGACATCGAAGCTCCGGCTGAACAGGGTGTGCTATTGATCAATCCCCCCTACGGAGTCCGGCTCAGCCGGCCAGAAGAACTCGATGCCTTCTATCCACAATTGGGCGATTGGTTGAAACAGCGGTTCAGCGGATGGCGGGCCTATATCTTTACCGGCGATTTGCGAGTCCCGAAATTGATCGGCCTCACGCCTTCGAAACGCATTCCCCTCTTCAATGGTCCAATAGAATGTCGCTTGTACGAATTTGTAATAGTCGCGGGATCGATGCGCAAGTCGACTCCTACATCCAAATAGCAGAGGGCAACGCCTCACCTACACTGGAAACATGAACCATGACTCGCCCCCTGTTGCTTCTTTCCACTCTGCTCCTCTTCTTGTCGCTTCCCGGCTGCAGCGCCGTGCAGGGTCTCTTCGCATCGATTGCCCCACAGTCTTCGACAAACAGTCACAAACACCAATCGGTACTCGATCAGCTGACTCCTACTGTCAGAAAGGATTTTGAGCAACTGACGGGATTACATCACAGAGACCTGCTTGCTGCGCATGAAACAGTCGAGAAAGTTCCGGCGCAATTCAAACGGCGCCTGATAGTCGAGGCGCTCAAACAGCCCTGGGGCGGTCTGATGAATTTGGAGCGCCAGGGGCTCTTACTGGCTGAAATGGCAGCGGGAGGATCCATCAATCTTCCGGCCCTCCTCGATGTGCTGGAAGCCGGCATGGATCGCACCTCCACTTTCTATAAACCGGTTCCTCTGCCGACAAGCTCTTCACAAGAAGAGCTCATGGCCTTCCTGGTCGGAAGCTTGGAGCAGGCGTCGCTCCACCGAGACCACGCGCTAAAAAATCTGACTGAGGCCGAAAGGCATTTCCTGTTTCTGCATGCACAATCGATAGCAGAACACTTCCTTCCACAAGTTTCAAACCTGTCAGACCGGACGGGCGCGCGAATCAAAGCCGATCTCCGGTTTGCTGAACTGCTCGAAGGACAGGTCGATTATGCCAGCCTCATTGCAGCGGCCCAGGTCCTCGCTCGCCTCGCCAATGAGCGCTGGCTTCA
>JANOOS010000438.1:0-2804 GCA_031421455.1 Nitrospira sp. | reverse complement strand
GAGGGCGACGTGCCGGTGACAGTGAAAGAATGCCAGTTCTGCCACACCGAACCGCTCGTGATGTTTTCCCCCGAGCAGCAGCGTCAATTCCGAGAGCAAGGCGGATTCATCATCACCCTCTCGACGTAGCGCGCGAGACTGGCAGGACGGTTGATTTGGTTTGTTTTGTTCATTTGGTTGGTCTGGTTCGACCAAACAAACGAGACAAACTAAACAAACCCAATAACGGTCTTCTTATGCTGGCGGGGATTCGTGCGGCAGAAGGGAGAGGTCTTTCTTCTCAAAGGCAAAATGGATGATCAAGAACACGACCCCTACGCTGATCGCTGAGTCGGCGACATTGAAGGCCGGCCAATGGTAGGAGCCCACATAGACATCGAGAAAATCGATTACTTCTCCATAGCGTAATCGATCGATCAGATTCCCGATCGCCCCACCAAGGATTCCGGCAATACTGAGCTGCCCCATCCAATCCTTCTTCGGCAACCGGAAGAGAATCGTCCCCAATAGGGCCAAAGCAAACAGCGACGTGACCCCAAAAAACACCATGCGAAACGCATCGCTGCTGCCGGCCAGCAAGCCAAAGGCAGCGCCGGGGTTGCGGATATAGGTCAGGCTGAAGAGATTGGGAACAATCGGGATGGACTCATTCAGCCGCATCGACTGCACGATGGACAGTTTCGTGACCTGATCGATCGCGATGATCGCGCCGGCGAGCAACGCCAGAAGCAGATAACGGACAGGCCCGCTCATCACTGCACCGCCTCCACACAGCGATCGCAGAGAGTCGGGTGGTCGGCGTGCTTACCAACCGCCTCTCGATAATTCCAACAGCGTTCGCATTTTCCGAAGGATGACTTTGCCGCAGCAATCGCCAGCGGGGCTTTTGCATCACCATTGGCGATCAGTGTGACCTGCGAGACGATAAAGAATGTGGTCAGATCATTCCGATAGGGCTCAAGAAACTTGCAGGTATCTGCATCGGCTCGAAGCTCCACCGTCGCCTCCAACGATGATCCGATCGTTTTATCCCGCCGACTTCCTTCCAGCACACCCTGCACCTGCGTGCGATAGCCTAACAACCGTTCCCATCGTTGAGCCAACGCGGCATCCTGCCATTGTGGCTGAACCTCTGGGAATGCACTCAGATGGACACTGCTCACTCCGAGACGTCCTCCTGCCTGTGTCGCCAAAGTCCGCCAGATCTCCTCGGCCGTAAAACTCAAGACCGGAGCCATCAGCTTCGTCATGGAGACGACGATCTCGTAGAGCACCGTCTGCGATCCCCGACGCAGGGGCGAATCGGCCCGGAACGTATAGAGCCGATCTTTCAGAATATCGAGGTAAACGGAACTCAAATCCACCGAACAGAAGTTATTGAGCGCATGGAAGATCGTGTGGAACTCGAACTCATCGTAGGATTTCCTGACCCGCGGGATCAGCTCGCTGAGCCGATGCAGCGCCCAACGATCCAACTCAGGCAACTGCTCATAGGGGATGCGGTCCTTGTCCGGGTCGAAGTCGTACAGGTTGCTGAGCAGAAAGCGACAGGTATTTCGGATCTTTCGATAGGCTTCGATAAGATGGGTCAGAATTTCAGGAGAAATCCTGAGATCATCGCGATAGTCCTGCGCCGAGACCCACAATCGCAGGATTTCTGCGCCAGATTGTTTGATCACGTCCTGCGGCGCGACGACATTCCCCGCCGACTTGGACATCTTCTTGCCCTGCCCATCGAGGACAAAACCGTGGGTCAGGACAGCCTTGTATGGCGCGCGATGATCCGTGACGACACCGGCCAGCAAGGCGCTATGGAACCAGCCCCGATGCTGATCCGACCCTTCTAGATAAAGATCGGCCGGCCACCACTTCCGTGATTTCAAGACCGCGGCATAACTGACGCCCGACTCGAACCAGACATCGAGAATATCCCGTTCCTTCTCGAATGCCGCCCCGCCACACTTCGAACAGATCGTGCCCTTGGGCAACAGTTCGGCAGCCGATTGCTCGAACCACACATCGGCCCCTTTGGTCTCCATCAACGTTGCAAGGTGCTCGATCACGGTCGGATCGGCCAGCACAGACCGACACCCCATACAGGTAAAACCAGGAATCGGCACGCCCCACACTCGTTGCCTGGACAAACACCAATCGGGGCGATTCTCGATCATCCCGTTGATCCGATCACGGCCATAGGCTGGAATCCAACGGACCCGCTCGATCTCCGCCAGCGCCTCTTTCCGAAGCTCGTTCGTCTCCATCGACACGAACCACTGTTCAGTGGCACGAAAGATGACGGGATTCTTACAACGCCAACAGTGAGGATAGGAATGGTTCAATGACCCCTGGCCGAGCAAGCGCCCGTTAGCCTGCAGGAACTCCACAATCTTCGGATTCGCCTTCAACACATGCTGGCCGGCAAACTCTTTCACCACATCGGTAAACCGTCCGCCGTTGTCGACCGGCGCCAGAATCTCCAACCGTTCACCAGGCGACGCCTTGGCATTGTGCTCAAGGACGAGGATGTAGTCTTCCATACCGTGCCCCGGCGCAATGTGGACACAGCCGGTTCCCTGATCGAGAGTCACGAAATCGCCGAGCAGAATGGGTGACAGGCCGGTGGTCAGGGGCCGTTGCGTCTCGATCCCTTCGAACCCTTCGCGCCCCTTCTTCACCCCGAACACGCGGACCCCTTCAAGCTTGCAGGCCTTCGTCATGCTTTCAACAAGCTTCTCCGCCACGATCAGCACCTCGTCGCCAACCTGGACAAACGCATAGTCGATCTCGCCATGGAGACAGACCGC
>JANOOS010000437.1:0-6579 GCA_031421455.1 Nitrospira sp. | reverse complement strand
ACCGCGATGATACACTCGCGATCATTTCGATAGCGCAGCAGGCCAGGCCGAACGTCATCGGCCACAATGCCGACTTCCGAGACCAATTCACGACCGCGTCCAGATTGGTCGTCAGAATATTCGCCTCGAACTGTCTCTCTAAAAAGCTCATGTCGCTTCGCTCCAGTTCTGAGTGCTGAGTTCTAAGTTCTGAGTTTCCAAGCGCAACTCAAAACTCAAAACTGCGCGCCTTGCGCGCGCTAGTCCCATTCGAGCGCCCCCTTCTTCCATGCGTACCAGAATCCGGCCAGCAGGATGCCGATAAACACGAGCATCTCGATGAGGCCCAGCAGGCCGAGGGATTGAAACCGGACAGCCCAGGGGACCATGAAAATGACCTCGATATCGAAAATGACGAACAGCATCGCGATGATGTAATAGCGCATCGGGAACTGGATGCGCGCGTCGGAAAACAGCGGGCTTCCGCTTTCATAGGGTGTCAGCTTGGCTCGATAGGGGCGACTCGGCCGAATAAGCGAACCGCCGAGCAGCGCAATGGCGCCGAAGATCAGACCAACGACGATAAATAAGAGAATCGGTATGTAATTCTCTGGAACGCCTATGCTATCCATGTTTCAACCAGTCGAGAAAGTTGCAAGGTCTGAACGTCTTCAAGTCGAAAGACATGATGACTTTAGGACGTGAGGACATTCGACTCATTTTGCGCCAGTGCCGAGCCGAAGAAGGGTTTGAATCTCAACCCATCCAGCTCCGGATGACTGATTCCCTTGTGTTGGATAAGCACCTTAAACGTGCTGCCCATGCCATTCGGCTTCAGAAGATGAATCGCGGCGCGAAACTCCGGACTCTCCGGCAGTAATTCCCCGATCATCTCTTCAACGCCGAGCCCCATGAGAAAACTCATTTGATTGGTGAAACCCGTCACGTGAAGCCCCTGTTTCTCACCGGCAGAAGCCAGACTCGAAAAATCTACATGCGCGGTCATATCCTGTTCGCCGACGCGAATGAAGGGATCCTCGTTCGTCCGCTGCTGGAAGTAACAGAGGAACGTGCCATCCTTCCGCTCCGGTCCATAGAGATCCTGCGCCGTATGGCCATAATCGATCGTCATGACAAATCCACGACCCATCCGCCGAGCAACCTGCTCCATCCAGTCCAAGGCCTGGGTATTCACCTCGGTTCGGTAGCCTTCCGGCCACGCGCAGTCGAGTTGTTGTAGATATCGAGCGAGTGAGGACGTCGACAGGGGCTTGAGACAACTCACGAAGACTCCGTCTCGAACATCCACACAAAGTTCTTTGGTCTGTCCGTCTGTGACCTGAATCCGATGCACCGGAAAGGCATCGATCAATTCATTGCTGAAAAACAAGCCGGTCACGCTCTCCTGGGCCAGTCCGCTAAGGTCTTCCACCCAAGTGACAAGGCCCGGCTTGCTGAGCCAATGAGTCAAACTCTGGCGCTGCCGTTCCCGCATCACCGGGCTCCGTTCGATGAGCACGTAGCGAACACGAGATGCGAAGTCACCCTGCTGGGCATGGATCGCCGCCAAACAATCACAGGCTAACAAGCCTTTGCCGGCGCCCATTTCGACGATCGTGAAAGGAGCGGGGCACCCCAATAATTCGTCCATTTGTCTGGCTTGTGCGGCAATCGCACGTCCGAGAATCGGATGCACATCGGGGCTGGTGTAGAAATCGCCGGACCAGCCGATACGTTCTTGGTCCGTACCCAACGGGTCACGCATGTAGTAGCCGAATTGGGGATGGTACAGCGCCAGTTCCATGAAGCGGACAAAAGGAATTGGCCCGTTTCTGGCGATCTCGGACGAAATGGCAGCGATGAGTTCGGGATGCCCGGTTGTCACAAGCAACTCCTCTTCCGAAGAACACTCCATCCCATCGACAACATAAGAAAAGTGACACCAATAGCGGAGGATACACCCCGCCCGTCCCTCTTGAAGGGTCAATAAGAGGGCCGAAAGTGGCGTAGATTAGCCTTGAAATTGCTGCTAAGTCAAGGTGAAGTCAGGGAGAAATTGCGTTTAAGCAGAGAGGGTTAGGAGGAAAGTCGAGGGCCAGCTTTCTTGTTCAAGCGACCCGGCTGCTTTGTTTGTTCGATGGTCCGAGAAGTTGCCTGATGGCTTGATTGAGTTCGGCGATACCGAAAGGTTTTTGGAGAAACGTGAGTTGGTCCTTGTGGAACGCCTGAGAGGCTGTTTCGGCTTCAGGACTGCCGGACATCATCACCACCTTGAGACCGGGGCGCTGGATAAGAAGGTCGGAGACCAGTTGATCGCCCATCATGTCCGGCATTTTCCAATCCGTGACTAATGCGTCAATAGTGGAAGGGAATTCCGCTGCAACCTCCTTTGCCTTCTGGGCATTACTGGCAGTCAATACACAATAGCCTATACGGGTCAGCTCCATCTCGAATATGATCGTAATGGCCGATTCGTCGTCGACAAGCAGAATCGTGTCTTTCCGCGCACTATTGATCGCAGCGACAGCCCCCATGAAATCCTTACCTCCGTTTCGAATGCGCAACAAAACTAATTCGAATGCCATGCTACCGCAGAGGCTCCAACTGACAAAGCAATAATCGTAATTCCTCCGTGAGTGTTGTTCCGGCGCCTGACAGAAGAGGGGAAGGGAGCGGCCTAGTGCCCTTCTTGCTCACAGAGCGCGCAATAAAAACGTGCTCGCTCGATGCTCGCAGTAAAGGGCAGCCTTGGCCGCTCCCTAAGTTGAGGTTTAGCGAATTGAAGACCCTCGCCTGGGACTAATGGCACGAGTCGGAAAATCGATTGCGAAGCAATCGGAGGGTAGGGCGGGTGAGAAAATTGCGCGCAAAAGGAGACTGTCTAGTCCGCCCTCAAGGGAGAAGATATGAGGATCTACGGTCGCTCCGGCAAGAAAATATTCTTGGCCTATTTTTTTATCACATTCTTCTCTGTACCCATAGTTTACGCAACGGCTTCAAGCCCACGCTCCTGCACCAGGTGCAGTAATTTGAGGGCAGTGCCCGTTGGCCGCTTTTGGCCAATCTCCCACTTCTGCACCGTCGAAACGCTCGTGTTCAGGAGGCGGGCAAACACAGCCTGGCTGACCCGCGAGGACTCGCGGATGTGTTTGATTTGCTTCGGCTTCAGCGGCGAGATCGGAGCCAGGCACAGGCGATTGAGTTCGTGCAATGTGACTTGATCCATCACGCCCGCCTTGTGGAGGCCCTTGGCCGTGTCGTGGACGACTTTAAGAATGGCTGATTTGGTTTTTCGCATCGCAATGCACCTCCATCAATTCCCCTGCACGCTCTGCCTGATCGAGTGTCTGTGACGTCAGTGCCAGCAGATGTGCGGCCAGTTGTTTCAACGCATCTTCTTCGTCCTTATCGATGTTGCTGCGCTCGCTCTTCGGAAAACCGTACACGAATATCCAGCGAGTTCCCTTGTTGGTAGCGATCAACGTACGAAAGCCGCTACGCTTCCCCTGTCCGATCCGTGCAATCCGCTTTTTCAGCAACCCGCCGCCAAGATCAGCATCATATAGTCCTGCCCTCATTTCACGCACGGCGGCACACAGGCTAAGCGTGGTCAATCCTTGCTTGCGAGCCCAACGATCGAACCATCGGGTCGTATACACCGCCATGCCGCATCTCCCACCGTGTCATTATATAGCACTAAGTGCTATGGCAGGCAAGTCAAACGCACGGCCCGCAATCCGCGAAAGCAGCTCCGGTCGCGTGAGCACCACGTGCGCGTCAGCCGCGATCCTCCCCTCTTCTCTTTCTCTCTCCTGGCTCGGCTGGAAGGGATGTGGGCTGAGTTGTTCGACATGGAGTCTGCCATATTTCAATTGGTGGTGTCGCCACGCACGACGGCATTGCGACGCTTCGCCGCAGTTTTAGAGTCGTGCGTGCTGAGGCTCACTCTCTCCATCCCCTCCCACCCACAAACAGGCTTGCTGCGCCTCTTGAACGACCTGCACGGCAATTCGGGGCCCGTTCAATCGAACGGCTGCGGCTCGCCGAAGGCGAAGTGGCATCGATGTTCGACGTTCCGTTCATGCATTGCATGGAACGGAACGAGTTTCGATGCCAAGCAGCGGTGAGATTAGAACGGTCGAATTGACGCGGGAGAGAGAGACGGGCGCAGCGATCCTTCCCTACGTCCCGTGGCACTTCTTGTATTTTTTCCCGCTGCCGCAGGGGCAGGGGTCGTTGCGGCCGACTTTGTCGTCGCTGTGATGAACCGTCTGAGGTGCGACTGGTTCTTCTCCGCGATTGAGGATGAGAGGGGGAAGGGGGCGTGAGATGACGGGGGGCGGTGGTGGAGCGGTAGATTGCTCTTCGTTCCGAACCGCCTGTACATGAAAGAGCCGGTCAAGCGTGTCGGATTTGATCCGTTCCATCAGGCCGGAAAAAAGATCGTAGCCTTCGCGCTTATACTCAATGAGCGGATCTTTCTGTCCGTAGCCGCGCAATCCGATCCCGTCGCGTAGGTGGTCCATCCCCAATAAGTGATCTTTCCAGTGGTGGTCGATGACCTGGAGCATGAAGGTCTTCTCCAGGAAGCGCATCAATTCCGGGGTTAAATCCTGTTCTCTCTGATCGTAAGCCTCACGCACATGTGTGCGGAGGTCTTCGACCAAGGCGTCGCGCCCTATGGTGCGGAGCGCCTCACCTCCATCGCCCTTACCCTGGGCGATATCGAAGCCGAACTGGCTATGCATGAGTTCAGCGAGCCCTTTCATATCCCACTCTTCGGGATATTGTTCCGCCGGGCAATAGATGTTCAGCGCGGACTCCACCAGACCGTCTATCATGTTGCGAAGATCGTCTTTCAGATTCGTCCCGCCCAGGACGGCGCGCCGGTGCTGGTAAATCACCTCGCGCTGCTTGTTCATGACGTCGTCGTACTCCAGCAGCTGTTTCCGAATATCGAAGTGGTGGCCTTCGACCTTCTTCTGGGCATTGGCGATGGCTCGAGTGACCATGCCATGTTCGATCGGGACGCCTTCTTCCATACCAAGCTTAAGCATCAGCTGAGAGACCCGCTCGGAGGCGAAGATACGCATCAGATCGTCTTCCAACGAGAGATAGAATCGTGACGAACCAGGGTCGCCCTGGCGGCCGGAGCGGCCTCGAAGCTGGTTGTCGATCCGGCGGCTTTCGTGGCGTTCGGTCCCGAGAATGTGGAGTCCGCCTGCCGCAATAACTTCTTGCTTGTCCTTCTCGCAATCGGCCCGAATCTGTTCGAAGATCTTCAACTTGTCCGCTTCCGTCAGGTTTTCTTCCCGGTACAGGATCTGCTTGAACATGAAGTCGGGATTGCCGCCCAGGAGAATGTCGGTACCGCGACCCGCCATGTTCGTCGCGATGGTGACGGCGCCCTTATGGCCGGCCTGGGCGATGATCTCAGCTTCCCGCTCATGCTGCTTGGCGTTGAGGACGTTGTGCTTCACGCCGGTTCGGCTCAAATAGCCGGCAAGCCGCTCAGATTTTTCGATGGATATCGTGCCGACTAGGACAGGCTGGCCGCGCTCGTGGCATTCCTTAATGTCTTCGACGATCGCGGAGAATTTTTCTTTCTCGGTCCGGTAGACGACATCCGCGTAATCCAGGCGGATCATATTGCGATTGGTCGGAACCACGTTGACGTCGAGATTGTAGATCTTGGCGAACTCCGCCGCTTCCGTGTCCGCTGTGCCGGTCATACCGCTGAGCTTCTTGTACATCCGGAAATAGTTCTGGAAGGTGACCGATGCCAGCGTTTGATTCTCGTTCGCGATCTTCACGCCTTCTTTGGCTTCGACGGCCTGGTGCAGGCCGTCGCTCCAGCGGCGTCCCGGCATGAGCCGCCCGGTGAATTCGTCCACAATGATGACTTCGCCCTCTTTCACGACATAATCCACATCCCGTTTGTAGAGGCTATAGGCCTGGAGCCCCTTGACGACGTGATGGACGAGGTCCATATGGTTGGGGTCGTAGAGATTGTCCACGCCGAGCAGTTTCTCGACCCGGACGTTGCCGTCCTCGGTCAACGATGCGGTCTTCGTCTTTTCTTCGACTGTGTAGTCCTGCTCCGGTTTCAGCTGCGGGATAATCGCGTTGATGCGGTAATAGAGATCGGTCGTTTCGTCCGTCGGACCGGAGATAATCAACGGCGTGCGGGCTTCGTCGATGAGGATACTGTCGACTTCGTCCACGATGGCGAAGTTCAACTCGCGTTGCACGCACTGGGCCAAATCGGTGACAACCAGATTGTCGCGGAGATAATCGAATCCGTACTCGTTGTTGGTGCCGTAGGTGATGTCGGCGCGATAGGCTTCGGGCCTCGTGCAGGGGCGGAGAGACTGGAGCCGCTTGTCGGAGGCTTCATAGGTCGGATCGAAGAAAAAGGAGGCATCGTGTTGAATGATGCCGACCGAGAGTCCCAGCGCATGGTAGAGCACGCCCATCCACTGCGCATCGCGCTTGGCGAGGTAGTCGTTCACGGTGACGAGGTTCACGCCTTTCCCTTCAAGCGCATTCAGATAGATCGGCAGCGTGGCCATCAGGGTTTTCCCTTCGCCGGTCTTCATT
>JANOOS010000436.1:0-3818 GCA_031421455.1 Nitrospira sp. | reverse complement strand
GGAGTTTCTGAGTTTTGAGTATAAACTGGCGATGACGGATCAAATTCAAAACTCCGCTTTCAGCTTTTCCGGACAACTCAGAACCCAGAACTCAAAACTCAGAACTCAGAACTTCCCAGTGACTCAGCACTCCGTGTCTCGCCAGTCTCGCGTCGCTATCCCATAGCTATTCCGCATCCTGCCAGACCCACTCATGTCGAATTCTGACATCTGCTCGACAGCGCCGGCGTCAATCGGTTGACGGACGCAGGATCAAAGCGTCGGACCTTTGACAGGTTTCACTGACACATCCTGCGCTGAATGGCGATTACTTCCATATGGCCTGTATTTATTCACCCAATACGAAAGGCACAAATATTGCTGAGATCACAACTTGTCTATGAGAATACGCGCGTCATGTCAGTGGTTTCTCGTCTGTACGCTTGCGTATGGTTGCGTGCTTCAGATTGCATCTGCGGCTGAATCGCGCGAGTCGGTGGCTATGCCATCACCCGCCCACGCGATGTCCCCTCAGTCGAGTTCGGGGACTCCCTCGCCATGGGTCGCGTTGCCTGACGATGGGCCCCGCTATGATCGAACTGTCGAGGGGCCAGGGGCGTTGCCATTTCAAGAAGCCGTGAAGTCGCTCGCCCGGGGACAGTATGCCGCAGCCCGTGCAGGGTTTGACGCGCTGGCCACACTCGATTCCACCAGCGCATTGATTCCACCGTTGAAGGCATTCATGGCGGAACTCACTCTGCTAGAGGATCCGACCGACCATGGGCGCAGAGAGGCGATTACGCAATATCGCAGCATTATTGGCGCATATCCGAAGAATCCCAATGCGTTCAGGGCATTCTGGCGGGTCGGTGATCTGTATACCGAAATGGGATGGTACCAGGAGGCCATCGTCGCCTATCAGTATGCTCTTTCCCTCGACCTGCCTCGTCACGATGCGGATCGATCGTTGCTCGCGTTGGGGGTCACACTTGGAAAGTTGGGGAAATGGACGGAAGCGGAACGGGCCTTCGAAATGGTTCGTACGCGCGCGATGGATGATCGTCTAGTCGTGAGGGCGACGTTCGATCAGGCCAACGCCCTCTACGTCCAAAAGCGCAAGCGAGACGCGGTACCGCTGTATGACTTTCTGTATCGGCGCTGGCTGAATCGTCTCAAGCAAAATCCCGATGCGTTGCAGCAGTATGGCGATGCCCTCATTGAGGTTCAGGAACTGAAAAGAGCCTGCGAGATCGATCTCCTCCTGTACAACCTCTTTCCTTCGCATCGGCATGCTGGTACGGCGCTCGTGCGCCTTGGGGATAGTCACGGCCGGCTCGGTCTGCGAACCACGGCAGAGGTTTTTTATACTGCCGCCCTGACGCAGTATGCAGATATGGCGCCAGCGGTCGTCGCTCGTATACGCCTGGCACGGCAAGAACAGGAAATTGCGGCATCGGCAGGAGTGAACTTCTTGCAAAAAAAAGTTGAAGGCCTAATCCAAGGGAGGGGCTTCTCCTACCTGGATGCATCAAAAGGAGAGGAAATCTATAAGACCATCGCTCTTGAACATCAGAACGATATTCTCGGTAGTGAGGCGCTCTTTTATTTGGCTGAACATTATGAATTGCAAGGAAACTCTGTACGAGGCATCAAGGTCTATCAAGACGTCACTCGGCGAACCGGTGTCATTCCAGATGATCCGTGGCCTCAGACTGCCGGACTCCATCTGGCCTCGCTTCTGAAGCCCCAGTTAGAAACGGCACTCAAGGACAAGAAGGATGTCCTGGCGGTCATGCTGTTCCATAGCCATGGCCATGCCCCAGAGCAGCATTACATAGGGACAAGGACATTATTGGAGGTGGCCGACAGGCATCGCCGGCTGGGCTTCTCAACCGAAGCGGTGCATCTCTATCAAACGCTGGTGAAGAATCGGAAGGCGGCTGCCTTTCACGAAGAGGTGCTCCTTGGCCTTGGCGAGAGTTATTTGGATCAGCTCGATCCTGTGGCTGCCAGGAACGTGTTCGAAGGTTTCCGCCTTCAGTATCCACAGAGCCCACGATCGCCGCTGGTCTCACGGCAATTGACGACGGCCATGCTTGAGCAGGGAGATCGTCGGAGCGCGATCAGGGTCATGAGGCACTGGACCAAGTTACACCCGCGCGATGCGGCGCAAGGCTGGATGTTTCTGACGCTTGCGCGGACATTGCTGGAAGAACAGAAACGAGAGGAGGCCG
This sequence comes from Nitrospira sp., assembly GCA_031421455.1. Lineage (GTDB taxonomy): Bacteria > Nitrospirota > Nitrospiria > Nitrospirales > Nitrospiraceae > Palsa-1315. The sequence goes on along the minus strand of JANOOS010000436.1, from coordinate 1,605 downwards.
CCGCGGCATTCGAGAATGCATTGCGAAACAACATCCTCCGTGAACCACAAGATGTTCTGTCGTATGCCGATCTGCTCTTACAACTGAATCAACCGGATCGTGCTGTGGATCTCTACCGACTGGTGCTGAAATCAGGACCGGATGCTGCAGAGGCCGAATGGGCCAGGGTGCAGATCATGCTGAACCTTGGGGCTAAGAATCGCACTGGGGCCCAGACGAGTGCCATGGCGCCAGACGCAGAATTTACCGATCCGTTGTTCCATCGGGCGGCGGGAGCGATGCAAACAGGTCTCCAAGCGGCAAAGGCGAATGAAGGAGAATAATGTGATGAACGTACACCCTATTTCTGCGACTGCAGATAGCGAGTTGTTACACGAAGCCTTTCGCAGTTTCGACGATGCGGCGGCGACGTTGCAACAGTCCTATCAGACGTTGACGTCACGGTTAGAGCATCTTGACGTGGAACTAGCCGACCGTAACGAGGCGCTCAATCGGAATTTGCGAGCGAATGAAGAATTGCGGGAACACTTGACGGCGATCGTGGAGTCTCTTTCGACCGGATTGCTCGTCATGGATACGGACGGGTCGATCACACGTTGTAACCAGGCCGGCGAGCAATTCCTCGGGCTCACGCGCGGACAGATTATTGGCCGATCTTTAGCCGCTTGTCTCAAGGAGGCGGAGCTGGACGGCGACGTCTATCCCTTGACGACGCAACAGGGGGCGGCTGTCGCACTGTCCCACCGCGCCTTGCGGAGCAGCGAAGGGCGCCATGCCGGAAGTTTGCTCTTGATTCAGGACGTTACGGCGGTACGGGAACTTGAGGATCGGCTGCAGCGCAGAAATCGGCTGGCGGCCATGGGCGAGATGGTCGGTCGGATTGCCCACGAAATTCGGAATCCCCTCGGCAGTATCGAACTGTTTGCGTCGATGCTGCGCCGTGATTTGAATGGCGCCCCGGCATTGCGAGGGTATGCCGAGCATATTTCATCGTCTGTCCACATGATGAATCGTCTTCTGACCAACCTTCTGCTCTATACCAAACCGGACTGCTCCCATGGAAAGTGGCATGAGACGGAAGCGCTCATGCTCGATGCCTTGACGCTTGCCGCCCATGCCGTGGCCAATACCAGAATCGACATTCGTCTGGAAGTCGATCCTCTGGCATCCCGGATTTGGTGCGACGAAGGGCAAATGAAGCAAGTGCTCCTGAACTTGATTTTGAACAGCATCCACGCCATGCCCGGCAGTGGAACGTTGACGTTGTCGGCGACTCTTACCGAGGAGCAGGCTCCCGAAGGGCCGGCGCTTCGTCTTTCGGTCTCGGATACCGGCGTAGGCATTCCTGCGGCTCAGCGCTCGAAGATTTTCGACCCATTTTTCACCACGAGGGACGAAGGTACCGGATTAGGGCTGGCCATCGTCCACGCGATTATCGAAGCGCATCGGGGCCGGATCGACGTGGAGAGCGTTGAAGGGCGCGGTACGACATTGACGATCGTGCTTCCACATCGTCGGGAGGCGGTTCGAATCGAGGCGTCAGAACTTCCTGATCCTGATCGCGGAGACGGAACCGCTGTCTCTGCCATGATCGGTGAACGCCAC
>JANOOS010000435.1:0-1676 GCA_031421455.1 Nitrospira sp. | reverse complement strand
CCCTTGGTGGGCGCGATCGTCGGCCCGATGATGATTCTCCCGAACGTGGGTCTCAATGAGTGGGGCCATGCCTTCTGGTTCGTCGATGAACTCTTTGCGGCGCCGTTGCATTGGGGCTTTGTGACCCTGGGCTGGTGCGGGTTGTTCGGGGGCACGGGCGGTGTGGCGGCACAGATCGTCGCGCGCATGTCCAACCTGTGCGATGTGGTCTGGAACAACGAGAGCAAGGACTGTTTGCATGTGATCCCGTACTAAGTCCTGCAGTCGGCTTCGGCGCCCTAAGCGCCATCCACGGGCGACCTCCAACTAGGTAGGAGGTCGCCCGTGTTGTTTCAAAGTCGAGCCTCTCGCCAGAGAGAAGAAAGAGTTTGCATGCACTGTAACGGGCAGGTGTACTTCGTCACCTGCTTGCAGTTCAACGTCGGTGCTGTACAAGATGAGCCGCTTCCTCAGTTGCGACCTTTCTCTGAGGATCGTATGATGTACACATGAGTTTGGAGCCTGTCACACGCATCAAATCGAAGACGCCTCTGCCTTACGAGCTCACGGCTATTCATCACGATACCCACGACACGAAGACGTTTTGCTTTGCTCTGCCTGACGACGCCACGTTGGACATGCTGCCAGGCGATTTTCTGTATGTCCACGCGACAATCGACGGGAAAACGGTCAAACGGCCCTACACGCCGTCGTCGATGACTGGTGCCACGGGGTATTTCGACTTGACGGTCAAACGGTACGAAACCGGCACGATTTCGAAGTATCTCCATGACCGGGAGCCAGGAGACACCGTGCTGATGAGCGGGCCGAATCCTGGTGGCCACTGGGTGGACGGCATGGCGAAGAAGGTGGGGTTTGTGGCGGGCGGTACGGGCATCACCCCGATGATTTCCATTATTCGCTGGATTCTTGCCCAGAGCCTCCCTGTCGAGTTGTTTCTGGTCTTTGCCAACAAGGCCGAGACCGACATCATCTTTCGAGAGGAGTGGGAGGAGGATGTGCGCGAACACGCGAGCTTCCATTGTTATCATGTGTTGGAGCAGCCCCCTAAGGGCTGGTCGCAGGGTACGGGCCGTATCACCGAAGTTATGGTGCGCGAGTATCTCCCGCCACCCGGTCCTGACGCCGTGGTCTTTCTCTGCGGCCCTCCGCCAATGGTCGACGCGCTGGAAACTGTTCTCAAAACTATCGGCCATTCAGAGCAGGCCATCATCCTTCCGTAACCACTTCCTCGATCAAGTTTTCGCTCTCTAACTTTTTGTAAATGGGCTTGGAGTCTCCCTGGGAAAATATCAGCTATCAGCTGATTCAAAGGGGGATGATATATAATGTAGAAGTCACTGTGCTGCTTGTCCCTCCCTGCCGAGGAGGCTGCTATGCGAATTCTTCTAGCCGTCGACGAATCTGAGAACTCCCATCGCGTTGTCCAGTATGTCGGATCTCTCCTGGGCCGAACACCTGATGTCGTGGTCACCCTCTTTCATGTGCTCAAGCCCATGCCGCGAGGGTTGTTGGAACATGGCGGATCGGAGAATCCTGCCGCTGAAGCGCAATTGAGCGCGCAGTTGCGCGATGAGCAGGAAGTCTGGATTCGGACGGAACGGGAATCCGAGTGCGGCGTCCTGAAGGAGGCGTGCAAGACGCTTGAACAAGCTGGATTCGACCTGAGCCACATG
>JANOOS010000434.1:0-6282 GCA_031421455.1 Nitrospira sp. | reverse complement strand
ATTCTGCATCGGCGTCACGCCCTTATCCATCGCCTGCAATTGATTGACGCTCAGGCTCTCTAAGCCCGGCTGCATGCACTTGACCCCCCCGGCGGCGAGCATTCGAATCTGACTCTTTTGAAGATTGCTCTTGGTTTCGATGAACACGTCCAGGTCGCAGTGGTCTGCCGCAAACCGACCGAAGAGGTTTTCGATATATTTCATATCGATGATATTGTCCACCAAGCGAAATCGCGCCGTATCGTAGCGGCTGGAGAGATAGGCCATCTCCCGGGCTGCTTGCTCGGACGATTTAGCTCGAAATTTCATGCTTTGCGCGTTCAACCCACAAAATGTACAGTGATGTTTTTCGCCCCACCAACAGCCCCGCGAACCTTCGTACAACAAGATTCGATCGAGCCCCTGGGCCGATTCGCCCAACTCGGCCAGCAGATGATAGTAGTCGTCATAGTCGGGCGGGCCGGTTTTCGCGAAGTCCGAGAAGAGCGAGTGGTTTGGGGTGAATGCGGTCGTGCTTTCAGTGCGATGGGTCGCGCCGTTGGGAACAGTGCCTGCTTTTCCTGCGAGGAGGTAACGGACCAATTCCGGAAACACCTCTTCCCCTTCCCCCACCACCACATGATCGATGAAGGGGAAGGCCCTGAAGTATTCCAGCCCCATTTCGCCGTCGTAGTTCGCGCCGCCGAACACGATGGTCACATCTGGATAGAGATCCTTGATGAGCTTCGCCATCGTCAGGCTCGCAACGTTTTGATCGAAGGTGGAGGTGAAGCCCACGATCTTGTACTGCCCCCAGTCGATGTCGGTCAGAGCCCAGGTCAAAAACTGTGGGGCTGTTCTCGACGCCATATCTTCGAAGAATGAGGCCTGATGCCCGCTCTCCTTGGCGAGCTGTTCGAATACCGGCTTAAACAGCCGGGGATACTCAGCACGCTTCGGATTATCGCGGAACAGGAGATATGAAAAAATCCACTCGCCGAATAGCGCCCGTTTCTCGCAGATCATTTCATAGAGGGGCACGCCGATCTTGTGGGCGTAACGGACATTCAGATGATGGCAGTCGACAGGAATGTTCTTCGACTTGAGTAGCGCAGAGAGTGTACCCAACTGGATCGAGGGATACTTCGAATAGCTGAACGGCATGTTGACGAGCGCTACCTGGGCCTTGTCGCTCATCTGTTGCCTTGTGGGTTCATGGTGAACCATCCTGACTCGCGATTAACTGGCAGCCCCGCGAAACTGTTCAAATTCGCGATCGGCTTTGGCGGCCATGTAGAAGTCGCTCTCCGTCAGGCCATTGATCTTGTGCGTCCAAATCTCGACCTTGCACTTACCCCAGGCGAGATAGAGGTCTGGGTGGTGACCTTCTGCTTCCGCCACAGCCCCCACTTTGTTCACGTAGGCCAAAGCCAGGGCGAAATCCTTAAACGTATACAAGCGCTCAAGATGGCCGGCCTGGTTCAGCGACCACCCGCGCCCCAGCTCTTTCAGCAGGGCCTGCGCGCGATCAGCCTGAACCGGCGGTACACCGCCGCGGCAGGGGATACATTTGTTGTCGGCAAGGCTCATAACACCACCTCCAGGTAGAAGAACATCGTCGCGCATCGATTTTCTCTAGACCAGGTATTCTAAAGGGGCTTTGAGCGGAAGGGCAAGGTGGGAAAATCAGGCGATAGAGTAATTACTCAGCCTCATTAACGGCGCCGCCCGAGCGGGCGAGATCTTCCATCTTAATCTTATTGGGGTTGAATTTTGCCGTTGCGGTCGTCATCCGATCGAGCGCCTCATCGAACGACAGGGGAGCGGCGTCCTTTGGCCGGAACCGGATCGGATTCACCCGAGCCACCACGAAACTCTTGAGGTAGGGACTCGTCAGACCCTTCGCTTTCAGTGCCTCAACCTGTTTAACGATCTGATCGTCTAATGCCAGCAGGGTCTTTGCTCGTTCCAGCCGCAGTGCAATCGCAGCACTCATGGGTTTCTTCAAAAACTCGTCCACCCTTTTCAACACAGAGTGATAGGCCCCTCCGCTGAATCTAGGCCTCCCTTCATAACAGAGGCCCAGCGTAATGAAGGCCGGCTCTTCGAATTCCAAGGCATAGGTCTCTTCCGTCGCGTCGTTGAGCCGTTCCAATTCCTTGTACATGCGAATGACTTCAAGAGATTTCTCGCGCAGATTGTGCGCCTTCTCGGTGTTCATCGCGAGAATCTGATAGGCAGCAGCCGCTTCCGGCACCACGATCGCGACGATGCTCTTCGCCCCCAGTGTCTTCATCGCCGAAAGCCGATGGTTGCCGTTGGGAGTCCAGTATTTCGCGACCTGCCCACCCTTTGGCGCACGTACCGCAATGATCGGATCGAGAAACCGCCCGATCTTCCCGATCACGAGTTCCAATTTGCGAACGTGCGTGTCGGAGAGGTTGCGTTGAAAAGGAGTCGGCTCAACGAGTTCGATCGGCAGAGCCGCCAGCACCATCCATCGCCCACCGTAGGGGTCCCGATAAATCGAGAGAACCTTCCCGCCATCGCTCTCGATCGCTCGATGCAGTTCGGCGACATCGTTTGGAGGGGCCGCGGCTTGGAGTTCGATCGCGGTCAAACCGGTCGACGCATGAGCAGGCTTGCGCCGGCGTCGCACAATACCGGCAGCACGAGGGGCTTTTGGTTGTTTCCCAGGCATCGCTCAGTATGGTAGGGAAGGTACGGAAGAAAAGAAAGCCCCCGATCTAGCAGGAAGCTGAAAAAGTCCGCCAGCGGCGTTCTCGCATCGTTCAGATCCTCAACGTACCCCAGAGGGTACGCCTCCGGATCTTCGCTCGCTGCGGCCTTGCTGGACGGTCTTTTTGAGCTTCCTGCGGGAGTGTTCTCCTGTTTGCTATATGTGGGGATATTTAAAGTTCTAGCGCACCATAACTTTCTGCAACCTGCTAACCTCGGACAGCATGAGTGATTCGTCCATCAGCGAGTCCAATTTAAAATCGACCACGCGGAAGATCGGCTGGTTCACAGCCTCCTGCGTGCTCGTGAGCAACATCATCGGGGGCGGGATCTTCACCACCACGGGATTGATGGCCCGCGATGTCGGTGATCCGGTGCTAATTCTCCTGTTGTGGTTCACCGGAGCGCTCTTTGCGCTCGGCGGCGCCATGGTCTATGGAGAGTTGGGAGCCGCCTTGCCTCATGCGGGAGGGGACTACGTCTACCTGCGAGAGGCCTACGGACCGCTGGTGGCATTTCTCAGTGGATGGACCTCTTTTACGATCGGCTTTGGCGCGGCAGTCGCTGCCTCAGCCATCAGTTTTTCGTCCTATGCGCTGCGCGTTGTCCCAATCGAAGATGAGCAGGGATGGGTGGCAAAGGGTCTCTCGCTTTCTCTGCTGTGGATCGCAACCCTCATGCATTGTCGAGGTGTGGGAGCAGGCGGCCGCATGCAGTTGCTGTTGACGACGACAAAAGTCGTCGCCATTGGGGGACTGATTCTCGGCGGACTGGCAGCGTTGGCTGGACACTGGGACCATCTCCTCGCCAGACCTACCATCCAACAGCCGACACTTGGGGCTTCTGCCATCGCGCTCGTGATTGTGACCTACTGCTATCTTGGTTGGAATGTCGCAGGTTACATCGCCGACGACATCGTTAATCCCCGACAGACTCTTCCGAAGATCATGATCGGAGGCACAGCCTTCGTCGCCGTGATTTATCTGCTGCTGAACGTCGTCTATCTGTCGGCGCTCTCGATCACGGAACTGGCCAGCGATCCGATCATACCGGTTGCGGAGAAAGCGGCCGCAGCCTTGTGGGGGCCACAGAGTGGGCGGCTGGTCGCCGCCATTCTCTGTCTCTCCATCGCAGGGGCAGTGAGTGCCATGACCTGGGCAGGGCCTCGCGTCTATTGGGCCATGGCGCGCGACGGCATGATCAGCCCCTGGCTTGCCCAGCTCCACCCTCGCACCGCGGTACCGGCTCGCGCCATCATCTTCCAAAGTCTCTGGGCGTCGTTGCTCATTTTAAGCGGAACCTTCGAGCAGCTCCTGGTCTACAGCGGCCTCGTTCTCTCGTTATTTATGGCCCTGACCCTCTCCACAATCTTTCGTCTTCGTTCTACAAGCATCACGAACCTCCACCAGTACCGCGCGCCACTCTATCCCTTCTTACCCGCAGCCCTCGTCATCGGAGCCTTCACATTGGTCATCTACAGTCTCGTCCAACGACCTACAGAATCGTTCTATGGCGCGGTGACTGTCCTGAGTGGAATCCCTTTCTATTATTTCTGGCGCAGACGCCACAATTTTCCCCAGCACAAGTCCTGACGAGTCTCGTCAAAATGTTCTCCGATAAGGCAGCAGCGAGCGAAATGCCGAGTCGTACTTTTGTCGTACGGCGAGACATTGAGTGAAGCGACAACGACGTTGGAGGGCATTTTGGCAAACCTAGCAGAATGCTGAAAAACTATTGTGAACCCGAAGAATCCAGGACGGGAGGAAGTCACGGAATGTTCCAGCCGAACCCGCAGGCTGTTCAAAAAGTCTGTTCAGCAAGGCTGCAGTGAGTGAAGGGCCGATGGCGTAGCATTTCTCACCCGCCCACCCCAAGCTGCCAAGACAGCTTGTTCTCCGCGTGGGGTACGTGGAGGGTCTGAACGATGCGAGAACGCTGCATGGGAAAAGGTGCGTCTAGGCGCGCCTGGGTTGGGCGGGTGAGAAGGGCGACTTTTTCAACAACCTGCTAGAACGGCACGGGCGACCCTGCACTAGGTAGGAGGTCGCCCGCTCGTGGCGCTTAGGACGCCAAGTCTGCTATGTGGCTGTCTCGGCCCACTAAAACTGAGGCCCGCGCGACAACAAAGTATCGAACTACCGATCGGGGGAAAACTAAATCATCCCAGGCGCTTATGTTCCTCGCGCCAGCGTCGAGTTCTCCATGATGGAAATCGGCTAGTAACCTATTGGTCTTTGGTGCCGTTATGACACAGCCAGTGGAGAACCGGCTAGCACGACCGATCAGCAGCCCGCCCTCGAGTCGGCGGGCCTGAGTGGCCAGGTGGAGTCAGGTCATCCATCGTTACCCTCCTCTCTTGAGAAAGTTGGCGGGGGAACCCGTTAACAGCCGCGCGCCCTGTCCAGTTCCCCCTGATCGAGTGAATGAATGGGCCGTAGATTCTACATACGCCCATTAGAAAATCGTGTCAATGAGGAAATTATTTTTTCTTTATTAGCTCGGTGAGCATAAAACATACCCGCTACGAGCGCTGAATTTCAGCGAAACGATTGTGGAAGTCATAGGCCATCTCCGCATCACAGCTGCTCCCCTTCATGATATCCAACCAAGCCGTTCCTTCTGTTCACTCCTTCGAGATTTGCAGGAATAATCCACCGGCCAGCGTCCTTGGACTGCTTGCACTTTTGTGCGTCCACGGGCATAGTGCGGGTCAGACAGACATCTTTTGTGGAGGCACTGATGATACAGCGACTGGCGGCAGAAGCGCTCGGCACGTTCTGGTTGGTGTTCGCCGGTTGTGGGAGCGCGCTCCTGAGCGCCGGTATTCCTGGACTCGGCATCGGGGTCATCGGAATCGCGTTCGCCTTCGGGGTGGCCGTGGTCACAGCAGTTTATGCTTTTGGCCATATCTCAGGCTGCCATATCAACCCCGCCGTCACCGTGGGCCTCATGCTCAGCAAACGATTCCCTGCGCACGAGGTTCCCGGCTACATTGCCGCCCAAGTGATCGGGGGCATCCTCGGCGCCGGGGTTCTCTATCTCATCGCTACTGGAAAGGCCGGCTTCGTCCCCGGTGGTTTTGCCTCCAACGGCTACGGCGAACACTCTCCAGGAGGCTATTCACTCTTAGCCGGCTTCTGCATGGAAACAGTTTTTGCCTTTTTTTTCCTCCTAATCATTCTAGGATCTACGGACAGTCGGGCGCCACAGGGCTTCGCACCTCTGGCCATCGGTCTCGCCGTGGCCTTGATCAATTGGGCTGGCATCCCGGTCACCAATCTCTCCCTCAACCCTGCTCGTAGCGCAGGCACTGCCGTCTTTGCCGACGGTTGGGCTCTACAACAACTCTGGCTCTTCTGGGTCGCTCCGATCTTGGGCGGCGCCATCGCCGGGGTGGTCTATCCCTTCCTCGCCGGCAACCCACCCAGCAGCGCGAAACGCTAGGGAGCATGCTCGACTCGAATAGCTAAGAGCGAACTGGTGTAACGCTAGCCCGCATTATTCACGAGAGTTCGTGACGAAACCGCTGAGACGCCACGCGAGACGGGCGCGCGGAACCGCGAA
>JANOOS010000433.1:0-6074 GCA_031421455.1 Nitrospira sp. | reverse complement strand
CTCCAACAAACCTGACGGGATTGTCTTCACGGCTTTCAGAGTAGCATGAGCCAATATCTTTGAGAAGTCATTGTTTGGCACGTTGAACCAACCCGCCCGCCAGAATCACAACTTTCATATATTCACCGCTCCCGAATTTGGTTCATCTGATTTGGTCTATCTCGTCTGTCTGGTCTATTTGGTCTGTCTGGTTTGTCTTCATAACTACTCAGGTTGATAGGCTGAAGGGGTTCAGGCTGAAGGCCGAAGGTCAAAGTTCCGAACACTTCAGCCTGAACCCCTTCAGCCTGAAGTGTGAAGATTCGCAGTGCGACGCAAGATATGAGCCGTCCTGGCCGGTGATGCGGGCTTTTATACAAATAGTTCGAGGTTCAAGCTACAGTTCAGAACGTTCGAGGTTCGAAGTTCAACGTTGCGGCGACATGAGAAACAGGTGACGGACCGACGGAAGTCGCTAAGATTTCCTTCCAGAATCGAGCGGACGATCTCAAGCCTGCATTTTCCCCTGAAGCAGCCAATCCCATGCCGCGTGTACGGCTATCTCCTTGGGCATGTCGACGGATGCCGGAATGTCGAGACTGATAAGGTGCATGCTGGCCCGGGGATGTTGCCGGGAGGCCTCCAGCAGCGCCCGTATTTCACGCTCGCGGGTGGCGGGGTCATCGAGACTGGCGCATACCTGGATAAGTTCTTCTTTGCCTTCGGGGTAGCGGGCGAGGAAGTCCACTTCGTATCCGCCCGCCGTATGCACGTAGCCCACCTCGGCGCCGCGCCTGTCCAGTTCCAGCATCATGCAGGTTTCCAGGGCATGACCGCGGTTGGACTTGCCTGAGCGGTCGAAGAGTGGAATCAGGCCGGGGTCGATGGGATATACCTTGCGCGGGTTGACCATACGCCGGCGCTCGGAATCGGTGGCAATAGAGACCATTCGCACCAGAAAAGCATCTTCCAGATATCCCAGGTAGCTGTGCAGGGTGTCTTTGGCAATTGGAATGCCTTGGGATTTGAGGTCGCCGTGGAACTTGTTCACGCTGAAAGACCCGGCGGCATTGCCAAGCAGTTGGCGCACCATCCAGCGCAAGGCCACGGGATGGGACACGGCATGGCGTTCGACGACATCGCGCAGTAGGGCTACATCGACATAGCCCCGCAGCAGTTCGTTGCGGTCACGCAGGTTCAGCCCCTGGGCCTCAGGGAAACCGCCTGCCGCGAGGTAGTCCAGTAGATCTTTTTCCAGGGAGGAGCGCTGGGCCTTGGTCAGGCGGTCTGGTGTTTTGTTCGGTTCGCGCCGGCGATGGCGCAGGTATTCGCGAAAGCTGAAAGGATACACCAGGGCTTCCATGGCCCGACCTCGCATGCTGGTGGCAACTTCACGGGAGAGCAGGCGGGCCGAGGAACCCGAAAGGAACAGGTCGATCTGTTCGCTGTCCAGCAGGCGGCGGGCAAAGCTTTCCCACCCCGGAACACTCTGGATTTCGTCAAGAAAGAAGGTTGCGCGCCGCCGGTCGCGCCATTCCGGGTTCAGACGGTAGTACTCCTCCACCACCAGGTTGAGGTCGCCGGCAGTCATGCCGGCGAGACGTTCATCTTCGAAGCTGAAATACAGCAGCCCTCCCCGGTCAGTTCCACGGGAAATACGATCCGCCAGCACTTGCCAGAGAAACGTCGTCTTGCCTGCGCGCCGCATGCCGATAACGGCGACCGCCTTGCCGGGAACGGCAGGCAGCCGCACATCCCGATGCGTCAGCGCAGGCGGACTGGCGGCCAAGGCGTCGACAACCTTTTGCCGAACGATCTCACGAAAGTGGCTTTCCATGAAGGACACTTTATCTAAATATCATCCGTATTAAAAGGACAAAGGGCGCACAAACTGAAGGCTGGTGTGACTATTGATTTCGGCTCGTGGTGACGGTGCATGCAAATAGTTCGAGGTTCAGGAATCACAAATCGTTCGAGGTTCGAAGTTCAACGTTGCGGCGACATGAGAAACAGGTGACGGACCGACGGAAGTCGCTAAGATTTCCTTCCAGAATCGAGCGGACGATCTCAAGGTTGAGCTTCTGGTAATCGTGTACGGCGCTATTGCAGAATCCAACCATGGCACACACAAGGGAGAGGTGTCTCTTACTTTTTGCCGTACGTGCTGTCGTGGTCTGACGCGATGGTGAGGAGACGAATGAAATCGCCGTCGCGGAATGCCGTTGCCCGGCGTGACCGAGTGATACGCAACGAGTAGATGGCAGCAACACCCGCCGGCGGCTTGACGCTGCCAACTTTCTCCCACTTCGGGCCATTGTCACGGTAGAGCTGATTCCAGGTAAGTTGGCGAATTTTGTTCAAGGTGTCCAGCGCGGCGTGTCGTTCAAGCTTTGCAGCGAAAGTAGGTTTTCCTGAAACACCGGATTGTTCAGGTCAAGCCTGATCAAGGCATCCGGATCAACCTTAGCCATCGACCAGCTTCCCGATCACGGTATCCACGTCGGTGTCACGGGGTGGATTGGCCTTGGCCCAATCCAGTGCTCGCGCCAGATCGGCAGCGGCTTGGGGCTCGTGCAACCAGAGTTCGTTGTCGGGGATAACGGTGGCGGTACGCACCAGCCAAACGCCAGGCTCTTGTTCCTCAACCAGAACTTGACGCCCGGCAAATTGTTTGCCGAGTGAAATCTGGCCATTTGCACCAATTACTTTGAAACTGGGGGGGGTGGTTAATGTGGCCATAGCTACCTCCGTATAATCCTAATATAGTGCTGCACTATGGCACTAAAGCGATCCTATGGCAAAAGACTAACAGAACGGGGAGCCAGGGAACAGATCACCCCACGATTTCCACCACCCACAGGACTTTGAGCCCAGGAGACCTGTCGCTTGACTGCCGGCCTGGTTTAGTTGGTTCATCTGGTTTGTCTGGTTCATCTGGTTGATTTGGTTCATCTGATGAGTTTCAGGCAACCAAACAAACTAAATAAACCAAATAGACCAAATGAACAAGCCAGGCGGTCGAGCCTGACGACGGTTCGAGGTCCGAAGTTCGAGGTTTTGGGAACTTCGAACCCAGAACGTCGAACTTCGTATCGCACCAGTTTCGCCCATCCCGCTCGAATCAGGCATCCGCGATCGCAGCAGAAGCGCTCATGAATATATGGGTTAGAGTAGTTGGAAATCTTCTAGCTTGCCGGCTGCTTGATCGAAGGTGACGGTCTTATTGCATCCACCAAGCCGATTGGTAGTTCCCAGCAAGCAATCGGCGAAGTCCGCCTTCCCTTTTTGATACATGCGAAAGGCAGTCCATGCTGACTGTGTGTCCTCGATCTTCAACTGACTGGTCCTCAACAGCTTTTCTAATACGCTCACAATCGTGTCTTTCGAATACCCATAGGCACTCTCTAGTACCCATACCAGCTCACACAGGACGATACGGTTGATAAACCCTGGGTCGTCACGCGTACATTGCTTTGCGATCACCTGGGTAGCTTTGCGCGATTGAGCGGGATCGTCCTGCACTAAGTGTCTGACCAGGACATTCGTGTCGAGACCGATCATCGCCGGCCCCCTCGTTTGCGAATCGCTCGGTTCATGTCCTCGACACTGACCCGCCGAGCCGGGGCCTTGAGCATCCCCGCCGACTCTGACGCGTCAATGCTTGCCGGTAGCACCAGCACGCGACCGTCCTCATCAATCACAAATTCCAGGCGGTCTCCAGGATGGAGATTGAGTCGTTTCCGAACGTCCTTGGGGATGGTTGTTTGACCTTTGCTGGTCAGGGTTGATGTAGACATCCTGCCTCCTTACCATAAATTAATATCCTTACTTTACAGTAAGTCTGAGCACGAAACAAGCCATGGGCTAGTCCGACGTTTGATGTCAAACGTTCTGCGACATGAAGAGCCTCCGTACCAAAACCCACTCCCGTCACACCGGCGTCACATCGTTCACATCGATCTCCACGGCTGCGGCTTGCTGGATGAGGCGCACACCAGTGAAAACCGGTGGTCTGGTCTGTCTGGTCTATTTGGTCTGTCTGGTTTTTCTTCATAACTACTCAGGTGTTCAGGCTGAAGGCCGATCTTGTTCATTTAGTCTATCTGGTCTGTCTCGTTTATTTGGTTGTGTGGTTTTCCGGGTTAAGCAATAAAACAAACCAGATAGACAAGACAGACCAGATGACCAGACAGACCCGCCTTCAGCCTGAACCCCTTCAGCCTATCTACCTGAGTAGTTACGATGGGCCAAGAGCAGACCTGGTAGCACTTGCTGAGGCTTTGGACACGAATGGCGATGGCGATCCCACAACTTATTCGACGTCTTTGATTAATTGCGCGATGACCCGCTCGAAAAGCGCGGCATAACCGGGAAGGCGCGCAAGTATGCTGTTAAATGTTGCCGCATCGTACATATGGCTGAGGCGATTTCGGTCCTCCACTGCTTCAAGTAGCAGCAAGTAGTCATCCTCCGTGGTATATCCCCCAAGGTAGTAGGCTTTGATAATCTTTTTGGGGGCCGCTTCATCCACCCCCTCTTTTTCTTTGAGAAAGGACTTGATCGCCTTCCAGCACAGCTCGGTGGTGTACTCGAACTTTTGCGCGCGTCCATTTTGCATGCCATCTACGAGTCGTTCATCCCCAAGCTTTTTCTTGAGTTCTGCCAAGTCAAGCCGTGCAAGATAGGCGAACGTATCCGTTGCCTCTTGAAATGTTTTGATTCTTACATCCATGGGATTGCCTCCCCCTTCACACGTTCAGCAAAACGCCCCTCAAATTGTGGCGTCGTGACAATATCCACTCTAAAGGGCACAAAAGATTCGTCGAACTGATCGGTCATTTCCGCAATCACCCGACGCGAAATGTCAGCATCAATCCATATATCGTAGTCTGAGTTCCAGCGGTGATCATGGCGGGCTCGGGATCCATACAGATAGACTCTGACCTGCGATGGAATGTGCTCTTTGAGCAGCCGGCGAATATAGGCTTCAGATCGGTCAATCAGTTCTTGCCTGGTCATAGCAACTCCAAGGCTCGCATACGGCTTCTGTACGTTCCATTACGTCAGAACCTGCCCCTGGCTTAGAACGCAATCCCGAAACCGGTCATGAACCTGTTGGATATCGATGATCTGAATCTTTCTCAGGGTTGGCAACTTATCAATCTCCTCGTGGATTTCCGACATGACAGTCGAATCCAGAACGGTGGCTCCTTCGATTGCAATATCGATGTCTGATGTCGGAGCGGCTTCTAACGTTGCCCAGGAACCAAACAAGAGAATCCGGTGCGACTCACCTGACCTTTTCCCTCCATCATGCCTTGTCCTCACACCAACGGATTGTCATTGGTTTACCGAAAAGAAAGTCAACCGGCACGTAAGGCTTTCGCGCGCGTCCGGGTTGAGCGTGGTGTCGTGCGTGACGATTGCTGGGCAAGTTCCAGCAAACTGGATAGCGCTTGATTGACACGGGCGGAATTTGGAAATGCTTTGGCCACTCTTGGTTCCAGCACGACAACATTCGAACTCGCGACTACCTTCTCATAAAACTTACCACGTTCAAGCTTCTTGAAATCTGAGCGTTTATATTCAGCACGCATTCCATCTACTGCGGAACCTTTACCCTTCTTCATACAGTCTCCTTTCCGCTTTTATTGCAAGGCGGGCGCTGATAATGCGGATCGAATTTCTACGCACGGTATGAACGACACTGAGCAGCCGGCCTCTCGATGAGAAGCCAAATGTTATAAACCGAAACTCATGAATCGAATGGTCAGGATCATTGCCACTTACGGCAAGGGGATCAAACAACACTGATGCCGCCTCGCCAAAAGATACGCCATGTTTCTTGAGATTGGACTCGGCTTTCAGGGGATCCCGTTCAAACGTCATGTGCGTATCATATCCCAGGTCAAAACAAAGTGCTCGCGCCGACCTTCACAATTTAGGCATGAATCTGCTTCAGGTCAGTCAGCGTGGGGATGAGGGCCTTCGCGGAACCGGTTCGAGGTTGAGGTCCAGAACGTCCGGAGTTCAAGGCTCTGCGACGTGAGTGACAGGCGGAGATTGCGACACCGAACCTTGTTCTCGTCACACCG
>JANOOS010000432.1:0-6373 GCA_031421455.1 Nitrospira sp. | reverse complement strand
TGGCGGGATGTTTCAGCATCCTGCTAGAGGTCGGATTGACAGCCCGACAACCCTATCCCTATAGTACCGCGCATGGTATCACGCTCTATCTGAATAGGGCTTATCCTGCGAAACCTTGATAGAAAAGAGATTGCCGAAATGACATCGACCATCGCTCCCTTTACCTTGGATCAAATAGGCACCGGCACAGCTCGCTTTCCGAGCGGCGTCGCCATTCCTACACTGACTGATGCTGCCGCCGATCCCTATATCCAGACGCGCATCTCGAAACATGTGCATGTCGACTGTATTCAGTTTTGGCCTCAGGAAAATGGTCTCTACCCAGGGCTCGTTCTCTTGCATGAAGCCTGGGGGCTCACCGCGCAAATCAAGGATCTCGGAGCCAGGCTGGCCTGCGAAGGCTACTGCGTCATCATTCCGAACTTATACGCTCGGCTGGGTGGCATGGTCACGGCCAACGCAGAGATCGCAGATGCCCTCATGGGCAAGCTGAACGAATCACTGGTACTACAAGACATCAATTCTTGCTGTGAGTTCTTCAATACGCGCGACTACATTAAACGAAATATCCATGGCGTGGTTGGCTACGGCATGGGTGGATCCTATGCGCTCCGGTTCGCCTGCCAACGGAAACGGCTTCGAGCAGCAGCCGTCTATTACGGCCGAGTCATGCAGCCTGAAACTGCAATCAAAGATTTGTTCTGTCCGACGCTCTATCACCAGGCCGGTCAGGACCAATGGGTGCCCAGTCAGGATGTAGAACGGTTGCGCGCTGCTGCGGCTGAGCATCACAAACGCGTCGAGATCAGGACGTACCCCAATGCCCCCCATGCGTTTTGCAATGAACAGCGTCCGGAAAACTATCGTGCCGATTCAACGGCAGAGGCCTGGGAGGCAACTGTTGCATTTCTCAAGGCCTGCTTCCAAGGAACCTAAGAAGATCGTCATTTGGTTTGTCTCGTTTGTTTGGTTGCATGAGACTAACCAGATCGACAAGACAGACTGGGCCCGTTTTGGCGTGCCAACATAGTTTTCCCACGCCTATTAGGAGTCCCCGCTTGAGGGTGTAGATGGAAGCGCGGTAGAGTAGCGCGATGCGCCATCACATCCACCTGACTCGACCAGTCTCATCGCGAATCGGTCTCGCTCTTGCGATGGCGATCGTCTCGGCACTCGTGGACTGTTACAGTGCCAAGGCAGACGAGTACCTCCCGAGTTCTACACCAGATTTCCCATCGATCATTCGTACCCATTCGGATCAACTGGGCAAGATTGACTCCGATAAGGGAGCCATCACCCTATTTGTGTCGACAATCGGCCCTGTACTCCAGATGGGTGATGCGGCTCGGACATTAGGAACCAATCCCTTGCAGGCCAAGCTCGCCAACGAACTTCTCTTGCCAGATCTTACAGCCGCAGTTCATCGGTTAATGGGTAGTCTGGCAGCCTGGCGCCTCGCCTCGACCGTCAGACAAGCGGTAAGAGATCAGCAATTCTCAACGGAAATCGATCGACTATACGGATCTCCGCAAACCAGAGCATGGCTCGATCAACAGGGAAAATCTTTCTGGCATGACTCACTGAATCAACTCTCTGAGGTGGTTACCTCCCCAGAATGGGGCAAGGGGATTCAGGGAGAGGCTTCTGCGTCGACCATGTTGACAACAACCTTAGAGAAAGCTGCTCGCCTGGAATTGGACGCCATGCAGGCTAGCTACCAGGAATGGGACCGGATACGGAATTGGAAGGATCGGGTGCGTGGTCTCCGCGGACAGGCCAGGCTCTGCGGAACCTGGCAGTGGATCATTCATAACCATCAGCAGCTCCATCAGGAACAGAAGCTGATACTACTCTTCCCTCCGGCAGGGAATACGAAGGCTACTTTGCTGGGGCTCGCGGAAACGATCGTCCTGGGTGAGAACGTCTATTTACGGTGGGAAGTCGCTGGCCGGGTTCAAGAAGATAGTCTGCAGTTCAGTAAAGAAGGGCAGCGTCTCGAGGGAACCTTCGTGAACTCCGAAGGTGGTTGGGGATCGATCAGCGGAAAGAGAACGGCTGGCTGCTCGCCGTAGCGCGCGAGACGGACGAGGCAGGCGGTGGTTCGAGGTCCGAAGTTCGAGGTTTTCGGAACTTCGAACCCAGAACTTCGAACTTCGGATTGCGCGTCACGCGTTACGGCTAGTGAGTGCGGCTCGCCAGACTCCCCAGCCTAAGAGCAGCCAGCCAATCATGAAGGCTAGCCCACCGACCGGCGTCACAGCCCCCATCCACCTGATGCCTGCAAGAGACACCACGTAGAGACTGCCTGAAAAGAGAAACATTCCGGCGATAAAAAACCATCCGGACTTTTCAAGACCCTGCTCAGGGTAACGATCGATGGCCAACGACACGATACAGAGTCCAAAGGCATGGTACATCACATATCTTGTTGCGGTCTCGAACACTTGGAGCATAGGCGCATCCAGAATTTCCTTAAGTGCAT
Organism: Nitrospira sp.; assembly: GCA_031421455.1. Taxonomy (GTDB): domain Bacteria; phylum Nitrospirota; class Nitrospiria; order Nitrospirales; family Nitrospiraceae; genus Palsa-1315. The sequence continues at coordinate 3,891 of JANOOS010000432.1, read as the reverse complement.
GGGCGCCAAAGGCGCCGGCAGCAACGCCGGATCCTGCCAAAACTGCCCCAATCATCAGGAATCGCTGAGAGGGTGAATGACCCATAAGTATTCTCCTAAAAGATTCGCGATTGTACCAGAAGCGCTCATGAATAATGAGCATAAGATCGTGAGTATGTGCAAGAAATACAGACAGTTACCTCTGCACCACCATTAGGGGTAAGCCTCCCCCACCTCTTGAGGAATAGCCACGCACCCCTTTTGCCACTATTCTTCACACATTATGATGACTCAAAGGAAACAACCGCAACTGAGCGGGTGGGATAGCCCCAAGTTTTTGATTGACTGCGTGCTTACAAACGTAACCAAGCAGCTTGAAGCAGACGGGTGCGTCCTCGAACGCCTAGAGACAGGGTGCAAGCCCACTACCCCTGATCATCTAAGAGTAGGAGACTTTGTAAACGTTCAACTATGGGTGGAAGGCGAGGAGGCCTTTGTAGACATCCGTCTGGCGGAAGTCAGAAAGGTTTACGAACACTGGATAGCGGTGGAAGTGATCCAGGTGAGCCCAAACGATCGAATGAGACTCAAACGATTTATCGATACCTCCACTGGCATACACATCGGGGGTGCTGCAATAATCAACCATCTTCTCATTCGGGCGTAGCTCAGTATTCTGTAACTATCCAGGTAGGTAGGCTGAAGGGATTCAGGCTGAAGGCTGTTAGCGGATGCCGAGCAAGCCCGCCAGCTGGCCTTGTTCATTTGGTCTATTCGGTCTGTCTTGTCTATCTGGTTGAACGAAACTAACCAGATGAACCAAATCAACTAAACAAACCAGATAGACCAGCCTCAGGCCTTCGGCCTGAATCCCTTCAGCCTAAACACCTAAGTGCCCGTTCATTTGCCTTTGGGTTTCCACTCCTTCGCCAGCTGTTGCGCCTCGGCGATCTGGTCAGGGTCCATTCGTTTAGCGATCGCATCCCGTAGCCTAGCCCCAGCCTCCATACCCTTCGCTGCCCCAAGGCTGTACCACATGTAGGCCCGGATATAGTCCTGCTGCACACCATCTCCACGCTCGTACATGAGGCCAAGCTTTCTTTGCGCTAAATCATTTTCTTGATTTGCAGACAGACGTAACCAGTATACGGCCATCTTGTAGTCCTGCGGACCACCCCGCGCATAGACAAGCAAGACTCCCAGGTTGGCTTGAGCATCCGCATGTCCCTGGACGGCGGCTTTCTCCCACCACTGGCGCGCTTGGGCATCGTCTTTTGGCAAACCCTGGCCGTTGGCATAGAGCAGGCCGAGGTTGAACTGTGCAGCTGCGTGCCCCCGCTCGGCTAATGGCCGCAACTCACTCATGGCTGTGGCGTAGTCGCCGCGTTCAAGGGCAAGGGCGTAGGCCTCCTTGACAGCCATATTATCGGCCCATGCAGGAGCGGTAAAACAAACAAACGACAGCACAAGGGCAATCACGAATCGGAAAGATATGAGCCGATCGTCAATCAATAGGAGCCTCCGAAGGGAGGCATATTGTAGGAGGGTGGCGAAGGACGGCGCAAGAGCTGAGCGGGGGAAATGATCGTATGCCCTGGTCGCAACAGCGGGCGGAAAACATTCTAGCTATGTCTAGAGAGAGCTATCCTCTCATTGAAAGATGGTGCTGGAGGCGGGAATCGAACCCGCACACCCTTGCGGATACAGGATTTTAAGTCCTGTGCGTCTGCCTGTTTCGCCACTCCAGCAGCAATGGCCGCCGGGCGGGACTCTAGCATCGAGGTCTAGGGTGGTCAAGGTCGCCGTCGAAGTTTTGAGTTCGTAGTTCTGAGTTTGAAGTACAGAAAACCTCGAACTCTCCCCCTTCTCGCCTTTCTTATCAGCCTCTAACTCACAACTCAGAACCCAGAACTTCTTTGCTCGTCCCGCTTTTCTCGCGGAGACAGGGACAGGCACCGCTGAAAACGGCGGAGCCTGTCCCTGACGAGTCGATCCAGTTACGCCGCTTCGATCCGTATGGTCTCATCGTCCTTGCGGATGAGAGACTTACTGCGATCCATCACTTCTTTCACCCCGGATTGGACCGTCCGATTCCATCGAGTCGCCTGCAACTGAGCCTTTCTTGCATAGCGACGAACCTCACGCCGGGTTTCTGTCCCAGTCTGCGGCGCAAAGAGCAAACCGATCCCCGCTCCAATCACTGCGCCACCTGCCACTAATGCTGCGACCTTCGCTGCCTGACGTCCCTGGTCTGACATGGTGAACCTCCTTGAAACAGTTAAATGAAGAACGTGATCGCCGACACCCTGCATATTCTTGTTCTACCTCTTCAGCAGTAAGCGTGCCAGACGAGAAACTACAAAAACCTCCCATGATTTGTCACAACTCTGTACTCACGATACAAACTGATCGATTTTTCGTTGTGTATTCCTCACAGGTCACAACACAAGCGTGACAGAAAACCAACATACGAAAGTGGCAGATCGCTCAAACTGGCTCTGAGTAAGGATCAGAAAAGATTGTCCTGGGCCCGTTCGTGCGCTTGCAATGATGGAGACCGTCACCTATTATTCTCCAAAACGCCACATGAGGCACTAATGACTTGGTTGCACGCGATCCCCTACCCGAATATCAGCCCGGTCTTCTTTGAGCTGGGGCCCCTGCAGTTTCGCTGGTACGGTCTGATGTATCTGATCGGACTGGCCTGCGCCTATATCCTGATCAAACGTCGAGTGGAGTCGCGCGGCCTCTCCATGACCAAGGACCAAGTCTATAATATGGTCGTCTGGGCGGCATTCGGAGTGTTTCTTGGAGGACGGCTCGGTTATACGCTCTTCTATAATTTCTCTTATTATATTCAGCATCCAGCCAGTATCGTGGCGGTCTGGGAAGGGGGCATGTCTTTCCACGGCGGCCTGCTCGGCGCCAGCATCGCCTTAGTGTGGTTCAGCCAACGGCAGGGTATTCCCACCTACCAGGTCGCAGACTTGGCAGCAGCCGTCACACCGATCGGGCTAGGATTCGGGCGAATCGGCAACTTCATCAATGGGGAGTTGTATGGCCGAGCCACCGATGTCGACTGGTGCATGGTGTTTCCGACGGGAGGGCCTGCCTGCCGCCATCCCTCACAGCTGTATGAGGCGGGGCTCGAAGGTCTGTTCTTGTTCACTCTAGTATGGGTTATTTCGAAGACCGCACCGCCACCAGGCACCCTCTTCTGGAGCTTCATCGCCGGCTATGGAGTCTGCCGGATGATTGTGGAGTTCTTTCGCGAACCGGATGCCCACCTTGGGTTTATCCTGGCATCCTTCTCCATGGGCCAACTGCTCTCCTTCCCGATGATCATAGTGGGAGTCTTCATGCTCGCCCTAGGCTATCAGCGGCGGACCTTGATGCAGGCCAAATCTTAGCAGGATGCTGAAAAAGTCCGCCAGCTTTGTTCTCGCATCGCTCAGAGACTCAACGTACCGAAGCGTACGCCTCGCCTCTTCGCTCGCTGCGGCCGCGCTGGACGGCCATTTTGAGCATCCTGCAAGCTGATCTTGCGCCATATCGCCATTCCCAAGATCACAGTGGATTTTGAGCACACGCCAAGTTTCTCTGCAGCCTCTTAGGAGCCTGTCCGACATTGACCTTTCTACTACGACGATCAATCCACGACCATCTGCTTCGTGCTCGGCCCTCCAGACCCTTGCCAGCGCCGCCCAACTTCGAGCGCAACGTCTTGAGCAACGAGTGCCGCTTCGTGGTGTAAAAACCAGTCGGCACCTGTCAGAAGTTTTTACAGTCTCGTGACGCACGGCCTGGAGGTGGCGTAGTCATGCTGGAAACAGCGTCAATACCTCGAAAGTATTGGGTTTCCTGGTGACGCGTCTTTCGCCGCGACAATCCAGGCTGCCGATTAGATATGGT
>JANOOS010000431.1:0-6144 GCA_031421455.1 Nitrospira sp. | reverse complement strand
TGAATGCGGTAGTCGGGGTGGTGCGAGTGATGAATGCCGAGATGGTGGGGAGCCATGCGCAGGCAGAACAACTCGAAGAGGATCTTCAATGGATGCAAAATAAACTGTTCGATCTCGGCGGGATACTTGCGACGGCCCCAGGCCAAGAGTTCAAGAACATGCCGCAGGTGACGGGGAAAGACGTGACGAAGCTGGAGAAGATAATCGATCGTTGTCAAAAGGATTTGGCGCCGCTCAAAGAGTTCATTCTGCCTGGTGGAGGAAAGGTATCTGGGTTTTTGCATCAAGCGAGGACGGTCTGTCGCCGGGCCGAGCGGCTTTGCGTACATCTCTCGCGGGAAGAGCCGGTCGACCCGGTGAATATTAAGTTTGTGAATCGCCTGAGCGATGCCCTGTTTGTCTTGGCACGTTGGGCCGCCAAGACCCAAGGAGAGCCGGAATTTCTCTGGCAACGTGACGTAGGAAAGTGAGGAATAACGAGTGGTGGGTGTTCAGTGATAAGAAAGCGGCAGAGGGAGTCATGGCTCATTCTTGTATTGGGTGGCGCAGCGACAGGGAATAGCCAGATGGCGCTTGATCTGGCCAGGGGACAGGCTCCGCCGCAGGCGGTGCCTGTCCCCGTCCGAAGGGGACAGACACCACGCACAGACGCGGGGAAGGGTGTCAGTCCCCGTTTTGCCTTTGTGGCAACAGGCCAAGCCCTGGATCAGGAAATGAAAGTACGAATTGAGCGACACCAGGCTACACGCTCAACTGATTGGGAGACGGCAGAAGTTCCTGCCGATCTTGCAGAATGGTTTGCTGAAAATAGCCATAACTATCAAGTAATTGTGCTTGATTGTCTCACGCTATGGTTGAGTAATGTTACTGGGAAGCGCCAGGACAATTTGGCTGTCTCTAAAGCTACGGCCAAGTTGCTTCAGGCAATTCGGGCAACGCGAGCCCGTGTTGTCGTCGTGAGTAACGAATTGGGGTTGGGGCTTGTGCCTGCGACCAAGGTAGTTCGGGCATTTCGGGATCTGGCTGGACGAGTCAATCAACAGGTGGCGGCAGAGGCAGATGAAGTCTACTTGGCAGTTAGTGGGCTTCCTCTGAGATTGAAATAAGAGGAGTGCTGAGAATGTTATTGCACGAGACGATGGACCGGATTCAGCCGACCAATCTTAGTCTCCTGGCGCAGGTTCAGGCGCGTCTTGATCGATTGACGAAACCGATCGGGAGCCTGGGCCGACTTGAAGAATTAGCTGCACGCTACGTCATGATCACTGGTGAGATGAAGCCGAAGGTTCCACGTGGAGCGGTCTTTACCTTCGCCGCCGATCATGGGGTGACGGTGGAAGGGGTGAGCGCCTATCCCTCCGCAGTGACGCCTCAGATGGTCTTGAATTTTCTACGCGGTGGCGCAGGCGTCAATGTGCTCGCGCGTCATGTCGGCATTGACGTTCGCGTCGTGGATATCGGTGTGGCCTTCGACTTTGAAGCGGTTCCAGGGCTCATTCATAAGAAGGTCATGCCTGGGACAAAGAATCTGATGGTGGAATCGGCGATGAGTACCACGCAGGCTGAGCAAGCATTAACAGTGGGGATGGAGTTAGCTGCTGAGGCAGCTCAAGAAGGAATCGGCTTGATCGGAACCGGGGAGATGGGAATCGGCAATACGACGGCCAGTTCGGCGATTGTAGCCGTGATGACCGGCCGGCCGGTCTCTGAGGTGACTGGTCGTGGAACGGGAATTGACGACGCCGGTCACGTACACAAGATCGACGTGATTCAGCGGGCGCTCAATACCCATAGGCTCGACTCGACTGATGCGATGGAGGTGCTCGCCAAAGTGGGTGGGTTGGAAATCGGTGGGCTGGCTGGACTGATACTTGGCGCAGCGGCGGCTCGCATTCCAATCGTGTTGGATGGGTTTATCGCCGGGGCCGCCGCCTTGATAGCCGTAGGTCTGCAACCGCGCTGCAAAGACTATCTCATTGCGTCCCATCAGTCAGTTGAACGAGGCCATCAGGCGATATTGGACCACCTTGGGTTGAAGCCGCTGTTGGATCTCGATCTTCGTCTGGGGGAAGGCACTGGCGCCTGTCTTGGCATGAGCTTGGTTTTTGCCGCCATCAAGATTCTCACGGAGATGGCTACGTTCGACGAGGCAGGTGTGTCAGAGCGCACTGGGGAAGGGGTACGGGGATAAAGGGGTACAGGGGTATCGGGGGAAGACGAGAGCTGGTCTTATTATCCCGTTATCCCCCTATCCCGTTACCCCCATCTAGCGATGGCACGTTCATTCCTTTTCGCTTGGCAGTTCCTCACGGCGATTCCACTCAGTCGTTCGACGCACGATGCCAAGCCGGAGGAGTTGGCTGCCTCCATGAGCTGGTATCCCATTGTCGGCTGCCTGCTTGGGGTGTTGCTGGCCGCAGCAGATGTGGCCATGGCGCAGGTATGCTCTTCTCAGGTCACGAATATCGTATTGATCATTCTTCTTGTTGCCATCACGCGGGGGCTCCACCAGGACGGTCTTGCCGATATGGTGGATGGTTTGGCAGGTGGGCGAACCGCTCAAGCTCGTCTGGCGATTATGCGGGATGGACGTATCGGTGCGATCGGAGCGACCGGACTGTTTCTCACGCTCGGCCTGCGATACGCCGGGCTCAATTCGTTGCCGGCTGGCGAGCATATCGCATTGCTGATCGGCATGCCGGTGGTCGGTCGGTGGGCCATGGTCGTAGGGGCTTTCCATGTAACCTATGCGAGGCAGGAAGGGGGACTAGCCCAACCGTTCCTCGCGCATTTGGCCTGGAGACATCTCGGTGTGGCGACCGTCACGGCGGGACTGGTGTTGACACTGTTGCTGGGGCCATGGGCGGCGTTGGGATCACTTCTCATCGGCGCTGTTCTCATCCGTCTTTTGACGCTCTGGTTTCATCGTATGTTCGGTGGCGTGACGGGTGACTTGCTGGGGGCGACGAACGAGGTGGCAGAGATCCTCTTTATCGTGATCGTTCCTGTGGTGTTTTTCCGATGACCGGAGGCGAATTGGCGATGGCCTGCCTGTTAGACGCAGCGGTCGGAGACCCGCGTTGGTTTCCACATCCGGTGCAATGGATGGGAGCTATCATCAACTGGTGGGACCGGCGCATCCATCAACTTCATCTGTCTTCCGCCAAACAACGTATGGCAGGCGTCTTGCTGGCTATTGCCTTGCCCGCCGGAGCCTATGCGGTTGGGGGCTTGCTCATCTGGTTGGGTAATTTGATCGATTCTTTATGGGGGAGCGTGGTCGCGGTGTTGATGGCTTGGACCACGCTTGCAGCTCGCGATCTCATCGACCATGTCTTGGCGGTACAAAAGGCACTTCAATCCGTCTCCTTGGCGGAGGCACGAACGGCAGTCGCGAAGATAGTCGGACGCGATACGGAAGAGATGGACGAGTCCGATATCGTCCGTGCAACGGTAGAAACGATTGCGGAAAGCACGGCTGATGGCATCGTTGCCCCACTGTTCTATCTAATCATCGGGGGCGCTCCCTTGGCGCTCGCGTATAAGGCGGTCAGCACGTTGGATTCGATGATCGGTCATTTGGACAACCGATACCGCTGGTTCGGCTGGGCGTCGGCACGATTGGATGATGTGGCGAATTTTATTCCGGCTCGCATCACCGCGCTCTTGCTGGTTTTCTCTGCTGGGATCGTTTCTCGATCATGGCCCGTGATGCAGCGGACCTGGCAGATTGTGCTTCGTGACGGTGGACAACACCCAAGTCCGAACAGTGGGCGCCCGGAAGCAGCGATGGCCGGCGCTCTTGATGTGCAGCTGGGTGGGACCAATCGCTATGACGGTCGTCCTATTAAACGTCCCTGTCTAGGCGATCCGAATGAGCCCCTGACGAGAGCTCACATTGGCAGAGCGCTCACGCTCATGATCTGGACAAGTCTTATGGGAGCCCTGTTGGGCATGGGGTGGCTTCTTATGGTGAAGGGATGATGATCCAACCAGCTCACGGCGGAAATGTTCACAAGGTTGCTCGGGAACGGGGGATTTCCGTCGAGCGGATCGTGGATTTTAGCGCCAGCATCAACCCGCTTGGTTTCCCTCATGTTGGGCTCCGCGCGATTCGCGCGGCGCTCAAGCAGATCTCGCACTATCCTGACCCCGATTGTTGGCAGCTCAGACACGTGTTGGCGCAACAGTGCCGTGTCGATCCAGATATGATCCTTATCGGCAATGGTTCGACGGAACTGATTCATCTGTTGCCCCGCGCGCTCACGATCAAGTCTGCCCTCATCATCGGTCCCACGTTCGAAGAGTATGCGCGTGCGCTGATGGATGCAGGGAGTGTAGTTCAGTATGTTCACGCCAAACGAGAGGAGCGGTTTCGTCCTCCATTGCAGGAAGTTCTCCGGCAGCTCTCTGCAAAACGATCGAGGTTCGATGCCGTGTTTTTGTGCAATCCCAACAATCCGACCGGCCAGGTGATGAATCGCTCGGCTCTGTGCGAGCTTGCCGAAGCTGTCGAACGACTACAGGGCTGGCTGATCGTCGATGAGGCCTTTATCGACTATTGTCAGGAACAGTCTGTCGTCTCTATGTTGAGAGAGCATCCGCGTATGGTGGTGCTGCGCAGTCTGACGAAATTCTATGCCATGCCCGGGCTGCGGATCGGCTACGTACTTTGTGCCAGCAAGATTGCGGATCGACTGAAAGATCGGCAACCGCCCTGGTCGGTCAATTCAGTGGCCCAAGATGTCTCCCGCGCTGTATTGCAGGATGATGTCTATGCAAGAAAAAGCCGCGCATTCATGGAGAAGGAACGATCGCGATTTGTGCGAGAGCTTCGCTCCTTGTCAGGTATCCGTGTCTACCCATCAGCGGCAAATTTTGTGCTGATCGAGCTTCCGGCCTGGACCTCTGCCGGCGTGGTGACTGATGGACTGGCTGCCGAGGGACTGCTCATCCGCGACTGCTCGCCGTTGCCTGGCCTGACCATGCAGATGATTCGTGTTGCAATCAGGACCGTGAAAGAGAACCGTCGGTTGATTGCAGCCTTTAGCTCCTGCTTGAGGAAGAAACAGTCATGAAGGAACCGCGAAGGCGCGCGATGCAGACCCTCTTTAGCGTCAGACGAAAAACACTCATTGTTGATCTGGGGACCGTCCGGTCAGTCCTCTCCTCCGCTCCCAGGGCTGGTGGGATCGCGAGGGCCAGATATATCTTGAACCATCAAGTAGCGGCCAAGCCGATCGGGAGAGATCATCGTGGCACGAGTACAGGGGCGCGATGTGCCGATCCTGCCAGGACGCTGAGTAAGCTGGCGACGTCGCTCGGCATCCACGATAAATTTGTCGGCCTTATGACGGCCGTGACGCTTGCAGATTTAGTCACGGTGAGAGAGTCCTATGAGCAGTTTTGGGTTGAAGGGTTTGTCACGGTTGGGACATCGAATGCCGTGCGGGTTGGGGAACCGGTGACACCGAGACAGCGCACCAGCAACGGTACGTATCCTGGCACGATCAACCTGATTCTCGTGACCAACGCGCATCTGTCCGCTGCGGCAATGGTTGGGATGGTGCAGGTGGCAACCGAGGCCAAGACGGCTGTGCTATTGCGTGCGAAAGTAAAGAGTTGGACTGGTCGCTCGGGGGCGACTGGAACGGGAACAGATGCGGTTGTGGTTGTCAGCGGAGATGGGCCTCCTCAGCGGTATAGTGGTACCCACACGATTCTCGGTGAACTCGTCGGACGAGTGATTGATACGGCTGTTACAGAGGGGCTTGCCCGGTATATGCAATGGCAGGCTCGTAGTACAGCAGCCGCCCGCGGGAAGAAGCCATGACGATTTCCTGTAAGTCAGCCAAGGCTCTTGCCATTCTCGGAACCGGGTCCGATGTCGGGAAGAGCCTCATTGTTGCAGGGCTCTGCCGGCTTTTGTTGCGTAAAGGTGTGCGGGTCGCACCGTTCAAAGCGCAGAATATGGCGCTGAATTCCTTTGTGACGCTCGATGGCGGGGAGATTGGCAGAGCGCAGGCGCTGCAAGCTCAGGCCTGCGGGATCGAGCCGACAGTGGATATGAACCCGATACTACTGAAGCCAGAATCGGACTCGCGATCTCAGGTGGTCGTGAAGGGAAAGGTTTACGAGGCGTTG
>JANOOS010000430.1:0-2811 GCA_031421455.1 Nitrospira sp. | reverse complement strand
CGTGACCGCGACGTATTCAGCTTCATGGAATCGCAGGTCTCATCCGAACGTCCCCATGGGCGCGTCATCGGCGACATCGCCAAGCGCCTCGTGCAGTTGCGAATAGGATTCCGGGAGGGGAAAGCTGGCAACAAGGTGCTGCTTGCGGGAGGCCCGGCGATCGTTCACGCCGGAGGGCGTGAGGCCTTGGCATGGCTCATCGATGAAGAATTCATCCATGTCTTGTTCTGCGGGAATGCGCTGCCGGCTCATGATATGGAAGTCGATCTCTATGGCACGTCTCTCGGCTACGGGCATGCGGCTGGCCGCGTCGTGCCGCATGGGCATGAACACCATCTGCGAACCATTAATCGGATCAGGGCCATCGGCAGCATCGAAGCAGCGGTCAGGTCGGGAGTCGTCAAGACCGGGATTATGGCGGCCTGTGTCAGACGGGGTGTCCAGGTCGTCATGGCCGGTACGATTCGCGATGACGGCCCCTTGCCCGGCGTGATCACAGACTCGCTGGAAGCCCAGGCAACCATGCGTAGGGCAATCCCCGGTGTCGGACTGGCCCTGCTCGTCGCTTCGACATTGCACGCGGTGGCGACGGGTAATTTGTTGCCCGCCACGATTCCATCCGTCTGCGTCGATGTCAATCCGGCCGTCCCGACGAAACTTGCGGATCGAGGAAGCTTTCAGGCTGTCGGGCTGGTCATGGACGCTGCATCATTTTTGCTCGACTTGGCGCTCGAGCTTGGAGCCCGTCTGTGAGTGTTGTTTTTTTGGTTCATCTGGTTTCTCTGGTTCGTTTCGTTCAACCAAAAGAACGAGACAAACCAAAACAACCAGTTAACATTTTGCCGGGGTGGAGGCCATGAGTCGCCTGCTGGTCTGTCCGCCGGACTATTTTAGTATCGAATACGAGATTAATCCCTGGATGCGCTGTTCGAACGCAGTCAATTCAGACCAGGCCGTCAGCCAGTGGCATCACCTCATGCAGGTGCTCGAACAGGATGTCGGCGCGATTCTGGAGCGGATGAAACCGGTGCCGGGACTGCCCGACCTGGTGTTCACGGCGAATGCCGGCATCGTCGTTGGAGGCAAAGCGGTGCCAAGCCGTTTTCGCTATGCCGAACGGCAGAAAGAAGAGGTCTACTTTGCAGACTGGTTTCGTGCGCAAGGGTACGAAGTCGTCACGCTGGATCCTGGCAGCTTCTTCGAGGGGGCCGGAGACCTGTTGGGATTTTCCGATGTCTGGTTCGGAGGTTACCGACAACGATCGGATATTCGTGTCTACTCGACGCTCAGCGCCTGGTTTCATCGAGAGATTATCCCCCTCGAATTGGTCGACAATCGGTTTTATCACCTCGATACCTGTTTGTGCCCCTTGAGCGGTGGTGATCTCCTGTATTTCCCTCCCGCTTTCGATCGCTATGGGCAGGAGGTTCTTGCCGAACGGATTACTCCTGACAGACGTCTCGTGCCGCCGGAAGCTGAGGCTCTCAGGTTTGCCTGTAATGCCGTCTGTGTCGGGAAACACGTCGTGTTGCCGGCAGGTTGTCCGGAAACAGAATCTTTGTTGGCCTCGCGAGGCTATCTTCCCCATCCAGTCCCGCTCGATGAGTTCATGAAATCGGGCGGTTCGGCGAAGTGTCTGACGCTGGCCCTCAACTGAAGAGGGTCAGCGTCAGCAACCTGCCAGATTCCCTCATTTAAGTTTCTCGAACTCAGACCGATAGAGACCTAGAGCATCGAATATATACAGATACCGACGGTCAGTTCAGCCTGTCGGTATCTGCCTAGCCTGGAGATTGTATATGGATACTCAAGCGTCTCTCTCCTCCTCCGACAGGAAAACGATCCTGGTTGTCGACGACGACCCATCATCGATGTTGATCTGCGTCAAGACACTTCGCGCCGAAGGGTTTACTGTTCTTGAGGCGGAAGGCAGTTCGGAGGCGTTAAAGATATTGGCGACCCATCAAGAGCCAATCGACCTGTTGCTGACCGATCTCATGCTGGCTCCGCCCGGCTTTCAACTTGCCGCCGACAAAAATCCCTATCCGCGGGTCCATGGTCAGGATGTCATCCAACGCACCCTGGCCATGAAGAAGACATTCCGCGTGATCTTAATGTCGAGCCTGTCGTACCATGAGCGGAAGGCGCACAGCGTTGTCACCGATCACGTCCCGTTTCTACAGAAACCTTTCTCTGTTAAGGCCCTGACAGAGCTGGTCCATACCGTGCTCGCAGCCGCTCCGCTCTCCTATGACGATTCCGCAGCCCAGTCGGCCGCCAACCGAGAGGTTCGCTGGCATGGCTAACCTCACCTTCCAAGCCGAATAATTCGCGACATTCCCACTCTTGGCCCGCATGATTCAGACGCATCTGCTGCAATCGCCGATATTCAGGCGAGAGGCACGAGGCTTTATCGTGAGGCGTGAAACGTGAGGCGTTAGGCGAATCCCGCTCGACCCCCTTACGTCTGACGTCCCCATTGTCTCGCGCCCCTGGCCTAGCCCGCAGGTACAATTTCGCGACGAACTGTTATGAACGATGCGGGCTAGGGTTTCTGCCGGAAGAAGAACGATCCATACAGCCCCGCGATGGCGATGGTGACGAGTTCGATTGTCAGCAGCAGTCGGCTCACCATGGCATCCGCTGTGGGGGGCGAGAAGATGAAATGCAGGCCGAGGAATTCGGGAGCCTGTGATGGCGGGGTTTCCCAGGGTGGGAAGAGGATCGCGAGGGATAGCATTGCCACCATGCCATACAGCACTTCGATGTTGAGCTGTCCCGGTCCAGATGTCGCGGGTGGCGGGGGTGGGG
>JANOOS010000429.1:0-5885 GCA_031421455.1 Nitrospira sp. | reverse complement strand
AAACCGTTATTTATCGCTGATGGCCACCATCGCTACGAGACCGCGTTGAACTATCAGAAACTCCGTCGGCAGCAGGCCGGATCGCCGGTCGGTCAGCAGGCCTACGACGCGGTACTGATGCTGTTGACTTCCCTCGAAGACCCTGGCTTAACCGTGCTCCCGACGCATCGGGTCACGACCACAACCTTGCCTCCCTATGACCATGTGCGATCATTGTTGGGCGCCACATTCGACCTGCAAGAATTTCCGTTCACTGTTGCCACGCAGGCAGCCGCACGCGCGAAATTCATCGAAGCCTTGCGAACGAACGGCCGCACGGTTCCGATGTTCGGCCTGGCGTTGAAGGGCGATAGCCGCTACGTCACCCTAGCCTTGAAACCGGCCCACCGTCCTCCTGCTCAAGCCTCTCCTCGCGCCAAGCTCGATGTGTCGCTGCTCCAGCAACTCGTCGTCGCGACACTCTGTCCGACGCCACAGGAACAGGAGGCCATCCTCTATACGAAGGATGATCATGAAGCATTGGATTGGGTGGCGAAGGGCACGGGGACCGGTGCCTTGTTGCTCAACGCGACAAAAGTCAGCGAAGTGCAAGCCGTCGCAACGGCTGGAGAACGCATGCCCCACAAGTCGACGTACTTCTTCCCGAAACCGCTGACGGGCTTGGTGATGAACTTAATGGAGAATCCGTGAGGGGTAAGGCGTGAGGCGTCAGGCGATGGTACAAGACAATCGTCCAGATGTGCAGTGGGATGATATCACCTCACGCCTAACGCCTGACGCCTCACGGTACTGGACATGAAAGCAAAACTCCTCATCGTCGACGACGATCCCGACATTGCCACGATGCTGGAGGATCGTCTGCAGGCCTCCGACTATGGAACCGTGATCGCGCGTGATGGGGTCGAGGCGCTCGAGCTGGTCGAGCGGGAAGCTCCGCACCTCATGTTACTCGACCTGGATATGCCGCGCCTGACAGGCCTTGAGGTCCTCAAGCGACTCCCGAAAGTCAGACCGGCCGAAGATCTCCCTGTCATCGTCATGACCGCCCATGCCTCGATCGATGCCGCTGTCGAGGCGATGAAAACCGGCGCCTACGATTTTCTGACCAAGCCGCTGGACAAAGACCACCTGCTCATCGTGATCGGCAAAGCCTTGGAGCGCGATACCCTTAAACGGCAGGTCGCCTGCCTCAAGTCAGAAATCGACAGCCGCTACGCCTCGATTGTGGGCATGAGCGAACAGATCCGTGGAGTGATGGAGTCGGCCCGACGCGCCGCGAAGTCCGATGCCAGCGTCTTACTGCTGGGGGAGAGCGGCACGGGCAAGGAACTCTTCGCCCGTTCCATCCACCAGTGGAGCCTGCGTCAGGCCATGCCGTTGGTGGTCATCAACTGTGTCGCCCTCACGGAAACGCTGCTCGAAAACGAACTCTTTGGGCATGAACGTGGCGCCTTCACCGGCGCGGACCGCCTTCAAAAGGGCAAACTGGAGATGGCGGATGGAGGCACGATCTTCCTGGACGAGATCGGCGACATGTCGCTCCCACTGCAAGCCAAACTGCTGCGCGTGCTCCAGGATAGGGAATTCCATCGAGTCGGCGGCACACGCCTCGTGTCGATCAATATTCGAATCATCGCCGCGACGAACAAGAATCTCCGACTGGCCGTGAAGACCGGTGAGTTTCGCGAGGATCTTTTTTTCCGTTTGAACGTCATCAGTCTGACTCTCCCTCCGCTCCGCGAACGGCCCAATGACCTCCCTGCCCTGGCCATGTTTTTCTTAAACCGGCATGCCAGGGAAGCAAAACGTCCCGGCATCATGTTCAGCCCTGCGGCAATGGAGGCTATGGGCCGGTACCATTGGCCTGGCAACATTCGCGAATTGGAAAACGCCGTCGCACGGGCCGTCGTCTTGAACCAGTCGGATACCATCAATCCGGACATGCTGTCGTTGGATAGCCTGGACCGCATTTCACCGGGCGAACGCCGCCCCCCTTCATCTCTCCCGTACCATGAGGCAATGGACCAACATAGCCGTTACATTATCGAGCACGCCATTGAAGAAGCGGAGGGTAATCAGACAAAAGCGGCAGACCGCCTCAAACTCCAACGTACATACCTGGCCCGCTTGATTAAACGACTGAAGGAAAAAGAGGGGTCGAATTAACGGTAGCGGACGGGACAGACGGGACGGGGGAGGGTTCGAGGTCCGAAGTTCGAGGTTCAAGGTTTTCGGAACTTCGAACTTCGAACCCCGAACTTCGGATCCTGCTAGGCAGGCAACTGTCTTGTTGCCAGAGTGATACGACCAGCTGATGCATCCTGTTCGGCTTGTGCATAGCGTTCCGGCGTCCCGATGTCTGACCAGTACCCTTCACAGTCATACCCGAGCACCGTTTCCCCCCGCTCAATCGCCGCCACATAGGGATCGATAATCGTCGAGGCCACGCCCTTCGGCACATCGCGTAGAAGCCGTGGACGGAACACATGAATCCCGGCAAACATGCGAGGCTGAGTCGGCGCCTGATCCGTGAGTCCACGCCCGGTGATCCGCACGATGCGGTTGTCCGAATCCATTTCCACAAGACCCCACCGTGTCGCCTCAGGGTCTTTGCGCAGAACCAGCGTCGCCACGGCGTCTCGCTGCCGATGAAAAGCATACAACGCACCGAGATCGAGGTCCACGAGCGTATCGCCGTTGAGCACCAACACCGGCTCACCGGAAAAATACGGCTCTGCCTGCTTGAGTCCGCCTCCCGTGCCCAAGATCGTCGGCTCGCGCGAATAGATGATCCGCAACCCGTACCGCGAGCCGTTGCCGAGCGCTTGCTCGATCATCGGTCCAAGATGATGCAGATTGATCACCACGTCATGAAACCCGTGCCGCTTCAGCAACAAAAGATTCCACACAATGAGCGGTGTGCCGGCGATGGGAAGGAGCGGCTTCGGGATCGCGTTCGTAAGCGGTCTCAACCGAGTCCCCAAGCCCGCTGCGAGGATCATGGCTTTCATGAAGCCTCGTGAGGGGTAAGGGGTAAGGGGTAAGGGGGTTCAATCCTCCATCGCCTGACGCCTAACGCCTCACCCCTCACGGCATTCATTGCAATTCAGGCACGTAGGGGGTGAGATGCTTCCGGAGCGTTGCCAACTCTGGGTACTTCAGGAGATTGCCTTTGACGTAGTTCAAGACACGTGGAATGTCGGCGAGGAAATTGGGATTGCCTTTGACGCGATCGATATAGACGAATCGCCCCGCCGCTTTCAGGTTACGCTGGATGCTCGTGAAGTCGAACAGGCGGCGGAAAGCCTCTCGGTTGGTCCTAACCTGTCCATGCGACGCCAATCGATCGAGAAAGCGGTCGATCAAGCGGTCGATCAGTGACTCATCGAGTTCGATATAGGCATCGCGCAGCAGCGAAGCGAGATCGTACGTCGACGGGCCCAGCAGCGCATCCTGAAAGTCGATCACACCCAGCCGTTCACCATCCACCATCAGGTTGCGAGAATGATAATCCCGGTGGACGAACACACGCGGTTGGCCGGCGAGCGACTCGGCGATCTTCTCGAATTCGGCACGGATGGGCAGGTAATCGTCGGCGCACATCGGTTTCCCCCGCCTCGCTACGATCCCATATTCCAGAAAATGGTCGAACTCCCACATGAGAAGCGGCACATCGAAGCTCCGGTGGAACGCGAGACAATTCTGGTCGGCGAGTGAAGTAGCCTCCGATTGCATCTGCGCGAGGGCATCGACGGCCTGCGTATAGCGCGCTTCCACGTCCGCCACACTCGCCTTACGACAGGCTTCCGACAGGGTGAGATCGCCAAAGTCTTCCAGATAGAGCAGCCCTGCAGATTGATCGTAGTGATAGAGGCGAGGAACAGAAACTCCGGCTTTAGATAAATGGGAAAGGATGTTCAGAAACGGCAATTCGGCGACGTGATGAGCCGCCCCGCTGACCGCCTCTTCCGATTGTTTGAAGGCCTCCGGCTCGGCCAACTGCATGAGAATCACCGAGCGGGCAGCGCCCCCGGTCAACTCGATGCGAAAGTACCGGCGGTTGGAAGCATCACCAGCCAAGGGCGTGAGTGATTTGAACTGTCCCTGAAGAGGAAGCTGCGCCTCGACCGTGGCAGCCACGAGGGCGCGATCCGGCAAGGCCAGCGGCTGTTTCGGCGCAGCAGGATTCACAGTAGCCATAGGCGGCGCATTATACTGATGTGAGGAAAACTTGTCACTCCGAGGAAGAAGATGGGTAGCCTGGTCGTCCTCCTGCTCGCGGAACGCGCGGCCTCAGAAGGCCCTCGTTCGACGCGCGCAGTGGAAGATCAATCAGCCCCCATCCCTGGAGAGACAACGAGCAAGCTTGGAGGGATCATCTGTAACCTCGTTCGATGGCCGCACTTAGACCAACGTGGGTGCCCTTCCTGATGAGAGAAAACAAGAGAGTTTGGAAAGAACAATTAGATGGATCAGGTTCGTTCGACGGCCGCAGTAGGAGTTACCCTGACGACCCTTCCAATGGGATGGAAAAGAAAGAACGAAGAGCTACGCGCGCAGTAAAGGGCAGCCTGGGCCACTTTCGCTGGATAGGGAGATCTCAGATCCACGATCCGCGGGAAATTGTACCGGATTCATCCAGCTTTCGGCAGGCGAAACTCATATGCGTCACGCATCCAATACAGATCTGCGGGAGGCGGATCGGCGACCACCACGACGACGCGGCCATAGGCTTTCCCCTTCACGCGGGTTGGTAGTGCAATACAAGCAATTGGTGGGCATGCAACGGAACAGTCGCATACGTCCGGCCATCATTATCCACAAATTCCACCTCAAATGCGCCAGGACCAAGCGATTCCACCACGGTCCCCACTTGCCCACGCAGCAAGCCTCGATCAGGGATGTCCTCGGTTAGAGCCACCACATCGAGTACGCAAATTTCTCGGTTCATGATGTCTGCTCCTTGCTAAAGAACATAACAAGAGGTGAATCGTGGGAAGTCCTCGCCGTGACGAATAATCCACAAGCTTCGCACGGTTGTTACCGTCCCAGCGCCCTGCACAGGGAAGTCTAGCGCATACCGCTGCCCATAATCATCTGCACCAAGAAAATCTACATTCTGCAGAAGTACTGCTTCCAATAGCCTCTGACGCACATCCTCCGCCTGGTCAGCCGTCCACCCCAAAACGCCCTTAAAGACGCGAGCCTTGTGCTGACCGCGAGGATGTTCGCCACTCAGGCAGTAATCGCGCAGCTTTCGCACATCCACGAACGCCCGATCGGCATGTGGAAGTTTCATGCCGATCGTCCGTCATGTGCTATCTCAGTGGCATCCGATTTCAATGGTGTGCCTCATTCTCGCGGAGCGAGGGGTGATCGACTGAGCCATGTGAGTCAACTGCTGCAGCAGGATACCTCGGCACCAACATTTTTGGAAGCGCCCATTAACGTGACTGGCGTAGCGGGAAATTCAGTGGCTGGGAGGATGAGGGAGGAGCGGCCGGGTGCCCTTCTTGCTCGCAGAACGCGCACGATCAGAATGTGCTCGTTCAATGCGCGCAGTAAGGGCAGCCTGGGCCACTCCGTTATAGAGAGGTAAAGAGAATTGGAAAGCCTTCGTTATGCGGGAGCACTCAGGATAGGCCATCGAGCCAAATGAACCAGTACGCTCTTCAAGATGGCTGCGGCTCTGTGGGATCGGTGGATTCGGATCGGGCCTGCCGCGCGATCGGGTCAGTCGCGGGTGTGATACGCCCGACATCGAGAAGGATGGCAACCAGCATGTCGCTCAGGACGTTCACGCCAGAGCGGGCCCGGGCGATGATCCAATCCACGGTCATGATGAGTGGAATGGCCGCACCGATGACGTGAGGCGGCAAGCCGGC
>JANOOS010000428.1:0-9908 GCA_031421455.1 Nitrospira sp. | reverse complement strand
CAGACCTATCAGCCTGGGCGAGATCAGAACGCGGTCAGCCCTCTGATGCCGAAACCCGACTCTCCACAAACGACGCCGCGCTCGTGAAGCGTCTGTCTGGTTCATCTGGTTATTTTGTTTGTCTGGTTGATTTTGTTTATTTGGTTAGTTTCGTTCAACCAAACAAACCCGAGCAACCAGCCCGTTCTCGCGGGCTACTGTTGCGTTTCCACCGGTGGGTTTGCCCTATCCAATCGTTGCGGGAGTTCGAATAAGAACGGAGATTGCTTGGTGAAGATCACATGGCGAAACTCCTCCGACCAGCTCCCTTCTTTACTCACCGTCTTCACCGGAAACCGCTGAACCTTGGTTACCCATTGATAGTATTGCCGAGTTTCCCCATTCTCTGCGACGGTGACGTCGAACAGCTCCGTGGGATAGCCATTCAGCATCTGATCACCGACGAGTTCGCGCGAGAGCTCCCCTTCCATCGTTTCGCTCACCGCCAACCGATGCTCGTCGGCAATCGGCGTCTCGAGATACTGCCGCCGCCTGGACAAAATAAGCCAGGAACTCTGGCGGTCCATCCTCACAATGATGATGCTGGCGCCTCCTTGCGGCTGGGCAAACTCGAATCGCCAGCGATCGTCCTTGGCATTGACATGAGCCGTGACAACCTTCTTCCCGTTCTTGACGATCCGTTCAGCGGAAAAATCGAACGCTGTCGCATCATCAGCCGTGACGACGAACGCAAATACTGCCAGCCATCCTAAGAACGACTGAGACTTTTCCTTGCGCCTCCTCTTTCCCATATATAATGCTTTTACCGCATGGCTGAGCTTTCCTTCAAGAGTAAGAGGACAGGCACCGCCGCAGACGGCGGAGCCAGTCCCCTTGCCTCCCTCCTATCCGAAAAAAGGAACGGGGGAATTCAGACGTGACTCTGTCGGATTCCCTGCACTGTTTCTCCGTATATAATCCAAGGCAACCCGCGTAGCTCAAGAGCACTTATATAATCGTTACCGACCCCTCGCTACGGCTCGCCTTCGGTCGCCGAGTTCAGGCAGGATGATTTTCCCCATCTCAATACTTATATTCATACATTATATTTCATGTATAAATATATAATATTAATCGTATTATACTTGCATATAGCATATTACTGCCTCAGGTGAGTAGGATGCTACGGACTATCCGACTCAAGAAGACTACCCACATCTATTCACGATGCATCGCCTATTAAACCCCCACTTTAGCTCAGCTCCACCTACCTTTACGGTATTTTCAAAAATTCCGCCCTATCGCAATATCCACATCAGTTACACACACGAACTCGCTCATGGGCATCATTTCTTGAAGGAGAGACCGATGCACAATCAAATGGGGAAAATTGGGAATATTCGACGAATGCTAGAGGGGAAAGCCTGCCCATATTGCCATGGGCACCAGTATCAGCTTGTGCTTCGCGGCGACATGGCCCTGCAAGGCGGCGGACTCTTTGCCCGTTGCTCTCAGTGCCAGCATCCTCGCGGACTCGATGAAGACATCGACCGAATACTTTGGATGTAATAGTCGCCCATTATTTCGATAGGGAAGGAACACACAATGAGCGCCCTCTCTTCAGTGATCCAATATATTAAATATCTACGGCTGCGGAGAGCGCGCAGGAAACAGAAACTTACCGCGTTCCTCATGTTGGCACACAGCGGTGTCGTCAGAGCGAGCCATGTTGAACTCCACTACCTGACACCCATTGCCCGCAATCCCAGCTCTCGATCGCAGCCGGCTGCGATCGGGCTTCCGCTGATCCACACGATCCCTTATCGGTCATCGAATCACGAAATTTCACAAACACCGCAATGGGCGCGCGGCCTCACATCCACAATCGACCAGCTTTTGGAGCACCGACCGAAACTGACCGGAACGGGCAGTTAGCATCTGTTCGCCTTTCCTGTCTTTCTCCGGGAGTTTTTCTTCACCCACCTCGCGAATCGCTTGTACCTCTCACATGGCCTGGGGTAAGATCACCGCTCGCTTGCTGGTCTTCCTACGGTCATCGACCTCTGTCGCAGATCATCGGGAACCCCGCATAGAGCTGAGAACAGTGGAGAGGTGGCCGAGTGGCCGAAGGCAGCAGTTTGCTAAACTGCCGTAGGGGGAAACTTCTACCGAGGGTTCAAATCCCTCCCTCTCCGCCACAGCCTTTCTTGTTTATTTGGCTAAACCAAACCTACGAAATAAACGAAACAAACCAAATGAGCCAGACAGACCAGGTAACTTGATTTTTTCAGGACGATCCTGTAACAGTGCTTCGCTCTTCTTGCCGTGAACCGTGCCGAGGTAGCTCAGTTGGTAGAGCACAGCCCTGAAAAGGCTGGTGTCGACAGTTCAATTCTGTCCCTCGGCACCACTTCTCACTTCCTATTGTAGATCGATGACCGACGGCCTGAAGCCATTCGCACGAGCGAATGGGCTGCTAGCCCGCATGATTCATGAAGCTTCTGCTGCAAGCGCGGATACGCGGCTACGACGGGCAGTCTCGCCATTCAGCCCTTCGACATACTGCACAAGTATGCCTCAGGGTTTCACGGCTCCGAGTGCCCGTCTCGCTTCGCGTCTGCACGCTTTCGCGACGAACATTCATGAATAATGCGGGCTTGGTCATTTCGCTTTAGGAAGTCGCGAGAAGTAGAACGCGGCGATGGCTACGGTCGCCGCAACATTGAGGGATTCTACGTCGCGGCTGAGAGGGATGGTAAATCGAGTGGTGGCCTGCGCACGGATCTGTGCTGACAAGCCACGGCTTTCATTGCCGACTGCAACAACAAGTTTTCTCGGCGCCTGGTGAATCTCATCGATTGAAACAGTCCCGGCTCCTGTCACTTCTGCTGTAAAAATCTGGCAGCCTTGTCGAATCAACCCTGACAGATCCCTACTGACAAAGATCGGTAGCGCGAGCAACATGCCGCTCGTCGCACGAACCACCTTGGGATGATACACATCGGCGGAGTCCGGTGTAAGCCACAGGGCACTCGCATTGAGCGCTGCAGCCGTTCGAATAATAGCCCCGACATTGGCAGGATCTTGCAGCTTCTCTCCAAAAATCCCTAAGACAGTCGGCTGTCTAAGTACTTCTCCTTCATCCCACGTCGGTTGCCTCATTACAGCAAGAATACCTTGCGGCGCGTCCAGATCGGATAACTTTGAAAACTGGGGGTCGGAGCAGGAGTACTGCTTCGTCGAGGAGGCGAGTCGAACCAGTCGGTCGCTCTGCCCCTCTTTTTGCAGATAACCATGGGCGGCGACAATCGTGAGAATCTGTTCGGGATACCGAGTTAGAAGATCTCGAACCGCATGGCCGCCTTCGACCACAAAGGCACCGTCCTGCGCTCGCACGCGTCTATCTAGGAGGAGTTCACGGATGTGCGCCCCTTGCGAGCGCGTCAGGAGAGGGAGTGAGGCAGCCACGCTAGTGGATCATAGTGAACAGAACAGTATCAGCGGCGTTTCCGACCGGATGCGGCTTCAGCAGCACGAATCCGTTGAGCCCGCGCCTTCGCTCGTTTGAGTGCCGTCAACTTCCCTCTGGTCCGATCTTGCTCGTGCTGAAGCTTGTCGAACTGAGACTTGAGATGGAGCTTTTCCCGTTTGTGGAGTGTGGCACATTCTTCATGAGAGAGCTGGATCCAATCTCCACAAGTCCGAGCCCGCTTAATCCGCTGTTCCAACGACTCCCGCAACTGTTTTGAACGCATGGTTAAAAGCGATTTCAAGGCGTCCTTGCGCCGCTGAACCTCTTCTTCTTCTGCGATAATGCCACGAATATCTGTCCCTAACATAATGCGCCTCCTCACTGAATCGCGAATAAACCAGGCACCGCAGTATACTCGATTTCATTGCTCATCTTCCAGTGAGGATAATTACTCGTAAGCCGTTGTATATTAATGTATTTTACATAATGGCCTATCGAGGCGCGGTTGCGAAGACGGTCCCAATTCAGTATTATCGCACCATGGCACTCGGACAACAGATTCAAGCATGGCGTATCTCTCGAAGCCAGTCGGTCGACGACTTGGCAACCGAGTCGGGACTTCTGCCTCATGTATTGGATGAAATTGAATCGGACGAGCTGGATCCCTCTGCCTCGCTGCTCGAAGCGCTCGCTGCCGCGCTGAAGATACCCCCTGCCTGGCTCTTTAGCCATCCAAGCTCGTTTCGAACCTTGTTTGACGATCCAGAGGACGAGACAAGTTCCACCCAGACCAGCCCCGATCCTGTCACAGAACGAATTCTCGCCGGATCACGGATGGATCGTTCGCTCTACGTTCTGCTGACCGCTATTATACAAAGCGGCGAACCGAAGTTGCTCCGTGCAGCGGAGGTAAATTTGCGTAGCCTCGTCAAACAAGCCAAGCAGGCGACGATCCCCTGGCAGAATCGCCCATCGGGCCACTTCGAACCACCGAACGATTAGTTATTCGTGCGAGACGCGCGCGAAAAGCGCGACGGACGACGGTTCGAGGTCAGAAGTTTGAGGTTTTTGGAACTTCGAACCCCAACTTTCCCTGTCCACCTCTAACTCAGAACTCAGAACCCAGAACTTCCCTGCCCTGCCCATCTCGCTCGTCTCGCTCACAATACTTGAAGAATGAAACATTTCAAGTACCGCGTTTCCGGCATGGTGGCGAGGATGGGATGGTCACTGGCCTGCCCACGCTGTTCAAGCAGGCGAACTTGCCGCTTCGCATCCCGTGCGGCAAGGCGGATACCGGTCCATAATTCCTGTTCAGTCACGTGATGAGAGCAGGAACTCGTGATGAGAAATCCTTCTGGCTTAATCAGCCTCATCCCAAGTAAATTCACATCTTTATATCCAGCCAGGGCGCGGGGTACGGCCTGTTTACTGCGGGCAAAGGCCGGGGGATCGAGCAACACCAGATCGTATCGGCGCCCGGCCCGTTCAAGTTTTCGCATCTCCTCAAATGCATCCGCTGTCCGATAGACACACCGATCGTCCACCTTGTTTAAGACCGCATGGTTGCGCGCGAGCGCCAGAGCCTCCTCGCTGACATCCAGTCCTTCGATCGATTTTGCGCCTGCGAGCGCCGCATGAATCCCAAAGGCTCCCGTATGAGCAAACACCTCCAGCACCTCCGCACTTGCCGCAAATCGCGCTGTCACCAGGCGATTCTCTCGTTGATCGCAAAACCACCCGGTTTTCTGCCCTCGTTCGATATCGACAAGAAATCGAGCAGGCCCTTCCTGGACGTCGACCATCGTCGCGCCACCACCTCGGAGAAATCCCCTCTCCACCGACAGCCCCTCCAATATGCGACTCTTGGCATCGTTGCGCAGATACACTCGCGTGGCTCCTGATTCCTGACAAAGGAGATCGGCCAGCAGATCCTTCCGGCGATCCATACCGGAAGACAATGTCTGCATGACCAACACATCGTCATAGCGATCCACAATCAAGCCTGGCAATCGATCGGCTTCTCCATAGATAAGACGATAGGCAGTGGTGTCCGTAACGATCTGCCGACGCAGCCTGATTGCCTGCGCGAGTCGCCCCCTCCAAAACTGCTCCGTAATGGGTTCGTCGTCGAAGGTCAGTATCCGCACGCGGATCTTGGAGGCAGGATTGTAGAGGCCTCTGGCGTAGAATCGTCCATTCGGCGCGATGATATCGACCACATCGCCAGAGGCCGGATCGCCACTGACCTCCTCGACATAGCCTGCATAGACCCAGAGATGCCCCAATTCCTCGACCCCACGTGTGCGCGAGAGGCGAACGCGCCCACGGGAGCTATCATCATGAATAGTCATGGCGTACTTATCCAATGGCGCGAACCGAACGTCAAGCCCTTCCGCGTACGTATAGTTACTTGACGGCGGACTCATGCTGTGGTTTGCTGCCCTTATGCGTGAAGGACAGCATGTTTTCCACTCCATAAACCAGAAAGCCCAACGATGACACGATTACCGACCATCGGTTCCGCCGTGATCGATCGGCTCCACCAGTTGGGGGTCCGTCATATCTTTGGCATCCCCGGCGACTATGTCCTCAGCCTCTACCAATTGATCGAGGCCTCGCCGATTCAACATGTCGGAACCACACGCGAGGATTGCGCGGGATTTGCAGCGGACGCCTATGCGCGTATCAACGGCATCGGGGCGGTCTGCGTCACCTACTGCGTCGGTGGACTCAATACCGTGAATGCCATCGCCTGCGCCTATGCAGAACGATCGCCGGTGGTGTTACTCACCGGATCGCCGGGACTCTCGGAACGTATTCGCACACCTTACATGCACCATATGGTGCGTGATTTTTCCACGCAACGAGAAGTCTTCGAGAAGATTACGGTGGCCGCTATCTCTCTGGATGATCCTTCAACCGCCGAACAGGAAATGGATCGGGCCTTTGCGGCGCTGTTGCGCTATCGCCGCCCGATCTACATCGAAATTCCTCGCGATCTTGTGCATACGCCGCTGGCTCACCCCTTACAACCCTTGAGCCTCGACGACGAGCCCAGCGATACTGCCGCGCTGGACGAAGCCGTCGCTGAAGTCCGCGCCATGCTGGCTTCTGCCAGACGCCCTGCGATTCTAGCCGGGGCGGAGATCGCGCGATTCGGCCTGCAAGAGGATTTGACTCGCCTGGTCGAACAGCTCAACGTCCCCATCGCTTCAACCCTGCTAGGCAAATCCGTCATCCGTGAAAACCACCCACTCTACGTCGGAATCTACGGCGGCTTTATTGCGCGAGACGAGGTTCAACAGTTTATCAATCAATCCGATTGTCTCCTGATACTGGGGTCGATCCTATCAGACGTCGAAGATCTCACTGCCGACTCACCGCTGATGACAGGAGGCCGCACGATTCATGCAACCGCCGATCGGGTGGCGATCAAGCACCATCGCTACGATGCGATCCGGTTTCAAGACTTCGTGCGGGCGCTGGTGATCAACCCCCTTCCTTCGTTTCCTTCCCGCCCGCTGCCGGCGCCGCTCGCCGTTTCGCAAGACGCCATTGCGCCGGATGCCCCCGTGACCTTAGCTGGACTCTTCCGCCACCTCGATAGTCTGTTGAACCAACATACCCTCGTAATCGCCGACGTCGGAGAATCGCTCTTTGCAGCAGCCGATCTTCATGTCCACCAGCGATTCGAATTTCTCTCTCCCGCCTATTACACCTCGATGGGATTTGCTGTCCCGGCAGCCGTGGGAGCCTCGTTTGCCGATCCTACGCTTCGGCCAATCGTGCTGGTCGGCGACGGCGCGTTTCAAATGACAGGAACGGAACTCTCAACCGCCGTACGATACGGTCAAACGCCGATCGTCATCGTGCTGAACAACCGAGGCTACTCCACTGAACGGGAGATTCTCGAAGGCCCCTTCAACGACGTCCACGAATGGCGCTATGAGCGAATCTGCGACATGATCGGAGGCGGAGTCGGTACGCGGATTGCCACCCAAGGGGAGTTCGAACAAGGACTGACCGCTGCCTTGGCTGACTCCAGCCGCCTACATGTCATGAATGTACTGCTCAATCCAGCCGATCGCTCAGCCGGCATGGTCCGACTGGCCCATCGCCTCGCCAAACGACTCTCCACCGATCGCCCTTAAGCAGGTTGATAGGCTGAAGGGATTCAGGCTGAAGGCTGAAGGGATCGGACCTCCGGCCTTCAGTCTGAACCCCTGAATCCCTTCAGCCTGCGCCCGTGACCTCGGCCTGAACCCCTTCAGCCTGAACCCCTGATATTCTCTAAACCAAATCAACCTTCTTCAAAGTGTAGGGTTTCCCCACCATCCACTTCACCTCGCACCCGGCTTTCTATTCGAACATTCAATGATTGAATGATCCTCTAGTGGCACGTCATCTGCACAGATATGTTCATTGCTGATGCGATGAACATATATATGCGGCACACGACCTTGATACCCGGTCCTGATCCCGCTGCATATCGCTGGAAGCGTCTCGCTCACTGGAGGACCGATGTCAGACTTTTACCAAAACGGTGTCGTCACGGTGCTCCACCGCCTCGGACAACCGAATGTCGACCAACTGGAGCGAGAGTTGGCGCGTTATGGCCGCGTCAATCCCATCGCCCTGGTCCTCCCATCGCTCTATGCAGAATTGGGACGCCCGGCATTGAAGGCGATCGTAGAGAGCCTCAAGCACGTGGCGTACCTCAACGAAATCGTCATTTCATTGGATTGCGCCTCGGCCTTAGAGTTTCGCCTGGCTAAACAATTCTTTTCTGTCCTCCCTCAACGAGTGCGTCTCATCTGGAATGACGGGGCGCGCATCCAATCCATCCTCAAGCTCTTGGTCGATCACAACCTCGATATCGGCCTGCAGGGCAAGGGGCGCGGCTGTTGGACCGCCTTCGGCTATGTGCTGGCCAGAAACCACAGCCAGGTCATCGCGCTCCATGACTGCGACATCACAAGCTACGATCGGGAATATCTCGCACGCCTCTGCTACCCCATCGCAAACCCGAATCTCGGTTATGAATTCTGCAAAGGCTATTACAGCCGTGTCACTGATCGCCTGCATGGGCGAGTGACACGCCTGTTCATCACCCCTATGATTCGGAGCCTCCAACAGCTCGTGGGGCCTCACGCGCTCCTGACGTTTCTCGACAGCTTTCGCTATCCACTGGCCGGCGAATTCGCAATGGTACGGGACTTGGCCTGGACCAACAGAATTCCCGGTGACTGGGGTCTCGAAATCGGGGTGCTCGCGGAGGTCTATCGGAACTGCGCCTTGCGCCGCATTTGCCAAGCCGATATTGCCGATGCCTATGACCACAAACACCAGGCACTCTCGGATCACAATCCCGATGCCGGCCTCCTCAAGATGTGCGTTGATATCACCAAATCGCTCTTTAGAAATCTGGCGAGCGAAGGGGTCATCTTATCCGACGGAGTACTCAAGACCTTGCGGGCGACGTATTTGCAAGCCGCTCAAGAAGCGATCAGCCGCTATGAAAACGACGCGGCCATCAACAGCCTCACCTTCGACCGGCACCAAGAACGGACAGCCGTCGAAGTTTTCTTGAAAGGCATGAAGCTGGCCACCGACGGATTTCTCGACGACCCGCTGGGCGTCCCCATGATTTCCAACTGGAGCCGTGTGACCCATGCCGTGCCGGATATTTTCGACCGCCTGATCGACGCCGTTGAAGCGGATCACATCTGGGATCCCACGTCAGAATCGGTCGCCATTCCGTCATGAACACCAGTCTCACACCACTGACTGCCGCAACTGAAACACGCATCCAAGATATCGATTCGACAGAGATTCTCGTTGGGATTCCAAGTTACAACAACGCGGATACGGTCGGACATGTCGTGCGGGCCGTGAGCGTGGGCCTTGCCAAATACTTCCCAGGCTGTCGGGCCGTCCTGGTCAACTCTGACGGTGGCTCTTCAGATGGGACGCCGGCCATCGTCGCCCGCACCGCCGTCGATTTCCAGTATCTGTTCATCGGCGACCAGCAAAGCATCCTGCATCGGATCGTCACGCCCTACCATGGCATTCCCGGCAAAGGCAGCGCCTTCCGGACGATCTTCGAGATCGCGCGGCGACTGAAGGCCAGGGCCTGTGCCGTGGTCGACGCGGACCTCCGCAGCATTTCACCGGAATGGATCGAACTGCTACTCCGCCCGATCATGGAAGAGGGATACGACTACGTCGCCCCCTACTATCTACGCCACAAATACGATGGCACGATCACCAACAGTCTCGCCTACCCGCTTACCAGGGCGCTGTACGGGCAACGGATCCGCCAGCCTATCGGTGGGGAGTTCGGTTTTTCAGGCGCCCTCGCGGCACACTATCTCGACCAGCATGTTTGGGAATCTGAAGTGGCACGGTTCGGCATCGACATCTGGATGACGACGGAAGCCATTGCCAGCGGCGC
>JANOOS010000427.1:0-6071 GCA_031421455.1 Nitrospira sp. | reverse complement strand
GGCGTCTACGACGTGAAAAGCGGTGCGGAAGGGACAGCCACGGGAGGAATGGCCTACAGTGAGTGGTAATGGACAGAGGGGAGCGGCTCCGCGCCGGCTGAGCGTCTGTCGGGGATGCCGGTCGATACGATCGCAGGAGGGGTTTACCTACATCGGGGTTCTGCTTGTAGTCGCGCTTATCGGGACTCAGCTGGCCCTGGCAGGAGTGGTGTGGAGCTTCGCGCAAACGCGTCAGAAGGAGCGGGAGCTGCTGTTTGTCGGCGGCCAGTTCCGAACGGCCATCAGTCAGTACTACCTCAATCCTAAGGGGCCTCAGAAGGAATACCCGCGCCGTCTTGAGGATCTGCTGAAGGATCCCCGGTACCCCGGCACCGTTCGCCACTTGCGGAAAATTTATGCCGACCCGATCACCGGAAAGAAACGGTGGGGACTGGTGAGGCTCCCGAACGGCGGCATTATCGGGGTGTATAGCCTCTCGGACGAGGCGCCGATCAAGACCGGCAACTTTCGGCCTGTAGACATATCCTTCATGAATAAGAAGCGGTATGCGGACTGGAAGTTCGTCCATGCGTTTGGGACACAGGGCGTAGCTGCCCCCGGCGTCCCCGGTTCTCAGGGCGCTCCCGGTACCCAGGGCGCAGCCGGTGCCCAGGGCACAATCGGTTCCCAGGGTGCAGCCGGTCCCCCTCCGTCCGGTATTTCGTCAGAGAGCTCGGTTTACGATGGTGAGGAAAATAAGAAATAGCTGTCATAAAACGAGCCGGGCCGGCCGCCCGCCGAGGCTTGTCGTAGCGGCGTATCGACGGTTGCAGTAGAAGTCTTCGTGAATAATGTGGGCTAGTCGGTACGTCCTGTACCTTGACAGGATTCCTCCGGCCTCAGTAAAATGCGGGAACCTTTAATGCTCATCCTGCGAGGTGAGCAAGGAGTGCTCGTGAACGTTAATCAGGTCTGTGTCTGTCTGCACTGTGCAACCTTCTCGTCGGACTTCGATGGGAGGGTTTTTTTATGCCTAACAGGCTGTTGATAAAGTCCGCCAGCATCGTTCTCGCATCGCTCAGAGGCTCAACGTACCGAAGCGTACGCCTCGCCTCTTCGCTCGCTGCGGCCTTGCTGGGCGGCCTTTCTGAACAGCCTGTATAACGTGAAACCTGAATCGTAAATCGCGCGGAGGTTATGGAAAGAGCATGGAGCGGTGATGCCGAGTAGCGATCGACAAGCCGAGCGGCTGGTGATGGATGCGGGAGACATTGCGCGGGCGGTCACTCGCATTGCCCATGAAATTCTCGAACGCAACAAGGGCATAAAAGATTTGGCGCTGGTTGGGATTCGAACCGGGGGGGTGCATCTGGCCCATCGGCTGGTGAAGCGCATCCAAGAGATTGAAGCGGCAGCGGTGCCGATCGGCGACTTGGATATTACTCTCTATCGGGACGACCTCTCCTTGCGGAAGGAACAACCGACTCTCCGTACGACGTCGGTCCCATTCGATATTTCCGACAAGATTGTGGTGTTGGTCGATGATGTGTTGTTTACGGGTCGAACCATTCGTGCGGCGATGGATGGGTTGATCGACCTGGGGCGGCCGGCGGAAATTCAACTTGCCGTCTTAGTCGACCGAGGCCATCGGCAGTTGCCGATTAAGGCGACCTATATCGGGAAAAATATTCCGACATCGCGAGAAGAAAGTATCCAGGTGCTGTTGGAAGAAGAAGGCGAAGACGATCGGGTAGTGATCTTCAAGGCTTGAGGAAGGAGGGAACGATGAGTCTGAAACGCAAAGACCTCTTGAGCCTCGCCCCTTTGTCGGTGGATGAGATTCAGTTGATCTTGGACACGGCCGATTCGTTCAAGGAAGAGACCGGTCGGGAAATCAAGAAGGTTCCGGCGCTCCGGGGGCGCACCGTGGTGAACCTCTTCTTTGAACCCAGCACCAGGACCCGTACCTCCTTCGAGTTGGCGGCGAAGCGGCTGAGCGCGGATGTGATCAATTTTTCTCCGTCGTCAAGCAGCGTGGTCAAAGGGGAAACCGTGCTCGATACCGCGCGTAATATTGAAGCGATGCAGGCTGATATTATCGTCCTGCGTCATCCCTCGGCCGGCGCGGCCGAGGCCCTGGCCCGCGGAGTGAAGTCTTCCGTGATCAATGCCGGAGATGGGTGGCATGAGCATCCGACGCAAGGTCTCTTGGATCTCTATACGATTCGCGAACGCGGGTTGTCGTTCGAGGGGCTTCGGGTGGCGATCGTCGGAGATATCGCGCATAGCCGAGTGGCTCGTTCGAACATCCATGCGCTCGTGAAGTTGGGGGCGGAGGTTCGGGTCGTAGGGCCGCCGACGATGATTCCTTGCGGCGTGGATAAACTGGGCGTGCGTGTCTACTACGATTTCGACGAGGCGCTGCGCGGTGTGCAGGTCATCATGATGTTGCGATTGCAGCTCGAACGGCAGGGGATTGCGCTGTTTCCGACCATCCGCGAATATGCGCGGCTCTACGGGTTGACGTCCGAGCGGGTCAAGTTGGCCGATCCAGGGGCGATTGTCATGCATCCCGGTCCGATCAATCGCGGGGTCGAGATCGCTCCGGAGGTGGCCGATAGTTTGTCGTCGGTGATTCTGGATCAGGTCGCGAACGGCGTAGCCGTTCGCATGGGTATTCTCTATCTCTTGTCGGGCAGCAATTGAGGATGCAGGTCGATAGGCTGAAGGGGTTTAGACTGAAGGGATTCAGGCTGAAGGGGTTCAGGGGGTAAGGGGTTCGGACTGAAGGGATTCAGGTTTGCGTGATCACACACAGCTTCGGGCGTTTGAGTTGGCTGATGAAGTTGTCATGTTGGTGTATCGGACCACCTCGGGGTTTCCAAAAGAAGAGGTGTTTGGTCTGACATCTCAGATACGGAGGGCGGCAGTCTCAGTTCCTTCTAATATCGTGGAGGGTTGTGCCCGCGATAGTGAGGCAGAGTATCTCAGATTTCTTACTATCGCCTTTGGATCATTGAGGGAACTACACTATCAATTACGTTTGTCGAAGCGCTTGGGCTTTCTGGGTGACGAGGATTTCTCGTCGCTTGAACCCAAGGTCGTAGAAACCGAGAAGGTGCTGAATGGTTTGATACGTGCTCTCCGAGATCACGTATAACCTTCAGTCTTAACCCCTGAACCCCTGGGCCATAAGACACATTGAATCTTTGAAGGAAATCTCGAAACTATGAAGCAATCGTCAAATCGGAAAATTCTTATTGCGGGCGGGCACGTGATCGACCCGGGTCGATTCAACGGCTTGGCCGATGTGCTGATCGATGAGGGCCGAATCGTTGCGGTAGGGCCTCACCTCAAAGCTCCCGCTGGGGCCATGAAGATCGACGCCACTGGCCGATTGGTCCTCCCCGGCTTCGTCGATCTCCACGTCCATTTCCGGGAGCCGGGCTTCGAATACAAAGAGTCGATCCAGAGTGGCGCGGCGGCGGCGGTGGCCGGCGGTTTCACCTCGGTCTGCTGTATGCCCAATACGAATCCCGTCAATGACAA
This sequence comes from Nitrospira sp., assembly GCA_031421455.1. Classification (GTDB taxonomy): domain Bacteria; phylum Nitrospirota; class Nitrospiria; order Nitrospirales; family Nitrospiraceae; genus Palsa-1315. The sequence continues at coordinate 2,543 of JANOOS010000427.1, read as the reverse complement.
TCAAGCGATTACGAAACTCATGCTCGATCGTGGGCGGGAGGCCGGGCTGGCGAATATCTTTCCTATCGGCGCGATTACGAAGGGGTCGGAAGGGAAGGAACTGGCGGAGATCGGAGATTTGCGGCGTGCCGGCTGTGTCGCGATCTCGGATGATGGCAAGCCGGTGATGAACAGTCTGGTCATGCGGCGAGCGATGGAGTACGCCTTGGCCTTCGACGTGCCGGTCGTCGATCATTGCGAAGATCTGCATCTCGCCGAGGGGGGCTGTATGAACGAAGGGGCCATCTCGACCGAGTTAGGGCTCCCCGGGATGCCGTCGGCGGCGGAAGATGTGATGGTGGCGCGTAATGTCGCCTTGGCGGAACTGACCGGGGCACGGCTGCACTTGGCGCATATCAGTACAGAGGGATCGGTTCGGATGGTGCGGGAGGCCAAGTCACGCGGATTGAAAGTCACAGCCGAAGCCTGCCCCCATCACTTTACGATCACGGAAGAAACCGTCCGAGGCTATAATACCTATGCCAAAATGAATCCCCCGCTTCGGACATGGAAGGATGTGCAAGCGATCAAGGAAGGTCTTCGTGACGGCACGATCGATGTCATTGCGACGGATCATGCTCCGCATGCGTCCCAGGAAAAACAACTGGGATTTACCGAGGCGCCGTTCGGGATCGTCGGACTGGAGACGGCGCTGCCATTGACTTTCGCGCTGGTCGAGGAGGGGGTTCTATCGTTGGAGTCGGCAGTCGACAAGTTGAGTACGGCTCCGGCGAAGGCATTCAGCTTGGCCAAAGGCACGCTGGCGGTCGGAGCCGATGCCGATGTGGCGATCGTCGACCAGCAGGAACAGTGGGCGGTCGATCCGGCCAAGTTTTATTCAAAGAGCCGGAATACCCCCTTTGCCGGATGGAAGGTGAAGGGCCGGGTCACGACGACGATCGTGGGTGGCCGGGTCGTATTCGAGACCGGCCGAAACGGCGTTAGGAATGTTGAATGATAAATGTTGAATGTAGAATCATCGGAATCGGCAGCAACTGGCTCTGCCCATGCATCTGAGGAATTCCGGACATTCACCATTCACCATTGAACATTCGAGGGATCAACTCGGCGAGTGTAGCAGAAGCGTCATGAATAATGCGGGCTAGGCCGATGCTTCGTATGTCTCGCTGGGGGATGGTCGGGTGCCTCACGCTTGAATGGCTGGCGTTGGGAGTCTGGGTCGGCGGTGGAATAGTGCTCATCGGAGCGGTCATTCCCGCAGTCTTCAATACGTTCGGCGGCCAGGACTCAGGAGGATTGTTTCTGACAAAGGCCTTTGAGGGTTATCATCGCTTCATGATCGGAGCGCTGGCCATTCTGTGGGCTTCATTGTGGTATCGGTGGTGGAGTGGAAATCCGGCAGTCGGCGTCGGTCGGGGTGAGATGATGGTGCTGGCCGGCATGGTGGTGATCACGGGAATCATTATTCTGTGGCTGCATCCCTCTGCTGCATCGCTTCAAGCGCAGGCTTTCGCGACGCACGAGGAGGCGGCGAAGAAGGCGGCCTTCGAAGCATTATTTCGCATGCTGAAACCGATTCGCTGGATCTATATGGTCGATCTTGTACTGGGTATTTTCTTGATCGGAATCAAGGTGAATAGATCTCTCTACCGGGACGGAGCGCTTTCGTGAAACAAGCATGGTTGGCATTGGCAGACGGCGCGATCTTCGAGGGCCGTGCCCTCGGATACGAAGGGGAGACCGTGGGAGAAGTCGTGTTTAACACGGCCATGACCGGCTACCAGGAAGTGTTGACCGATCCTTCGTATAAGGGACAAATCATCACCATGACCTCTCCCCATATTGGAAACTATGGGATGACACCGGAGGACGCCGAGTCACGGCGGATTTGGGCTGAGGGATTCATTGTGAAAGAGGCGAGCCGGCTCGCCAGTAACTGGCGCAGCCGACAGCAGGCACAAGACTATTTACATGAGGCGAAGATCGTTGGCATTGAAGGGCTGGATACGAGGGCTCTGACTCGCCACTTGCGCGAACATGGTTCACAGCAGGGCCTCATCACCCATGTCGATGGAGATCATCGTCGGATGGTCGAAAAGGCACAGGCTGCTCCGAGCATCGTTGGTCGTGATCTGGCGGCAGCCGTGACTTGTGGGAAGGCCTATCAATGGACGGAAGGATCGGGTGAGTGGGCTCCCTCGCTCGGTGATAAGCCACGGGCCAGAGCCACCAAACGCTGGCATGTTGTCGCCTGTGACTTTGGAGTGAAACGGAATATCCTTCGCAGACTGGTCGATGCGGGATGTGACGTGACCGTCGTGCCGGCGTCGGCTACCGCGACGCAGATTGAAGCCCTCAAGCCCGATGGGATTTTTCTGTCGAACGGTCCAGGGGATCCGGAAGGAGTGCCCTACGCGATTGAGACGGTGCGTCAATTGATCGGGAGTCGTCCGATCTTCGGCATTTGTTTGGGGCACCAGATTCTGGGACTCGCGCTGGGCCTCAAGACTTATAAGTTGAAGTTCGGCCATCATGGGGCGAAT
>JANOOS010000426.1:0-2199 GCA_031421455.1 Nitrospira sp. | reverse complement strand
CGAAACCGGCGCGATTGATTCGCACGCCTTTACCCAGCAGACTGACTTAAGTGGGACCGTGCGGTATGTTGTGACTGGTACAACGCCGGCAAAGCGCTTCAGCGGCGACGGTGGCCCTGCGGATCAAGCTCTGTTGAATTTTCCAACTGCGGTTGTGGTCGATCGGGCAGGGCACCTCTACATTGCGGATACGCTGAACCATCGGGTGCGGCGTGTGGAGTCCGGTACCGGGCTGATCACGACCATTGCCGGCATCGGCCAGCCTCGGTGCTTTGGTGACGGGGGATTGGCAGTAGAGGCTGGGTTGAACGAACCAGCTGCTTTAGCGGTGAGCGAAGGGGGCGTCCTCTATATTGCCGATCAGAGTAACAACCGCGTGAGGGCGGTGGATTTGGCCACCGGAGTGATTTCTACGGTCGCGGGGACAGGCACGGCCGCGTACAATGGAGACGATATGGCCGCGGTGGAAACCGGTCTAGCCGGTCCAAGCGGATTGGCGCTTACGGCAGATGGCACGTTGTTCATTGCCGATAGTTTCAACGGAAGGATTCGCTCCGTCGATCCTGTCACCGGCTTCATCCGAACTGTGGTCGGTGATGGTGGTGAGTATAAATATCAGGGCCCGGATGAGCCGCCCAGCCGCAGTCTCTCTCGGCCATCGGGGATTGCATTGGATGAAGAGGGGAATCTCTTCTTTACCGATTCGGACAATCATCTGGTGCGGCGATGGGATCGGATCACTGGGGGGATTGAACGTATTGCTGGCGTTGGTGTGGCCAGTTACGGGGGTGATGAGAGCACGGCGTTCGAAGCCGGCTTGAGTTACCCGTTTGGAATCGTGATGGGTCGTGCAGGGCATTTGATCGTGGCCGATACGTTCAATCATCGGATTCGCGAGATCGCGCTGTAGGCAGGAACGAGGCTCATGTTGAAAAAGAAATCAGGGTATGTCGTGGCAGTCGTCGGTGCGACCGGGGCGGTCGGCACAGAAATGATCCAGGTGCTTGAGGAGCGGAAGTTTCCCGTCACACGTCTGGTCCCGCTCGCATCGGCTCGTTCGGCCGGTGGTACGGTGACATTTGAGGGGAATGAGGTATCCATTGAAGTTTTGACGAAGGACTCGTTTGCCGGCGTAGACATCGCACTTTTTTCTGCCGGGGCGGATCTCAGTCGAGAGTTTGCTCCGATCGCAGTGAAGGCCGGTGCGGTGGTGATCGATAATAGTGCTGCCTGGAGGATGACGCCTGAAGTGCCGCTTGTGGTGCCTGAGGTGAACGCGCACGACATTCAACGGCACAAGGGGATCATCGCCAATCCGAATTGTTCCACGATTCAAATGGTCGTGGCGTTGAAACCCTTACATGATGAGGCCAGGATCAAGCGGATTGTCGTCACGACCTTTCAATCGGTCTCCGGCACGGGGAAAGACGCCATGGATGAACTGATGACGGAATGCCAAGATCTGCTGAGTTTCAAGTCGGCGAGTCCCAAAGTCTATCCCTATCAGATCGCTTTCAATTGTTTGCCTCAGATCGACGAATTTCTGCCGTCAGGGTATACGAAGGAAGAGATGAAGATGGTCCATGAGACAAGAAAGATCATGGGCGACCAGTCGATTCATGTGACGGCGACGACCGTGCGGGTCCCGGTGTATGTCGGACATTCGGAAGCGATCAACATTGAGACTGAGCGGAAACTATCGGCCAACGATGCCCGTGCCATTCTGTCTACCGCGCCAGGAGTGCTGCTCTATGATGATCCGGCGCATAAGATCTATCCCATGCCGTTGGAGGTGGCCGGGAAGGATGAGGTCTATGTCGGTCGCGTTCGTGAAGATGAATCGATCGCCAACGGTCTCAACCTGTGGGTAGTGGCGGATAATTTGCGCAAAGGGGCTGCGCTCAATGCCGTGCAAATCGCAGAGCATTTAGCTCGAGACTGATGGCTGAGTGGGGAAATCTAGGCAAGGTCGTCATTGGAGTCGGGCTATGTGTGGTGTTGGTCGGCCTGTTGCTGCTGATTGCAGAGCGCGTTCCAGGAATTGGGAATCTCCTAGGCTGGTTCGGTAAGCTTCCCGGCGATATCTCCATTCGGCGAGATAACTTCAGCTTCTCATTTCCGCTCGCAACCAGCCTGCTCCTCAGTGTCATCCTAAGTCTGGTATTCTATTTACTATCATGGATCTTTCGCCGATGAAGC
>JANOOS010000425.1:0-5372 GCA_031421455.1 Nitrospira sp. | reverse complement strand
ATCCGCTCTATGGGCCGGTCGATGACATATTCCGAAGCGGCGGGAAGGCTGCAGCCGTGACCGCTCAATTGGCCGGGTTGGGCCTCCACAACGGTCATATCCGGCAGGTGCTTTCGGTTAAAACCGTGTTGGAGGATCTTCGTGGGGTAATGAGAGGGCTGCTGCCCGCCTCCATCGATCTCAGCATGGCCGTTGAAGATGCGCCGATGGATGTCGAGGTCGATCGTGAAGGGCTCGAACAAGTCCTGCTTCATCTTGCGGTGAATGCGCGGGATGCCATGCCGCAGGGTGGTCGGCTCCGGATTGAAGCGAAGCAGTCGTCTTCCGGGCATCAGTCCAAAGTATTGATTCAGGTGAGCGATACCGGAAGCGGGATGAGCTTGGAGACCCAGTCGCACATGTTCGAACCATTCTTTTCCACAAAGGAAATGAACGTGGGATTCGGACTCACCGCAGTCTATGGCATTGTGAAACACAGTGGAGGCCAGCTCGATGTTGTCAGCCGGCCCGGTGAAGGCACGGTGGTGCGAGTGATGCTTCCCCTTGTACGACAGGGTAGGCCGCCGGCTCCATCGAGCCTGGCACAGGTTACAGCCAAAGGCCAGGAAACGGTTCTACTGGTGGAACCGAATGAAATCGACCGTAAGCTCGCGCTCTCCACGTTGTTGCGGCATCGCTATCACGTCTTGGAGGCGAGCTCGTCTGTTGAAGCGTTGCTGCTTGTGCAGCGATATTCCGGAGCCGTCCACGTGGCCGTGAGCGATCTTATGATGCCGGAAATCGGTGGGCGTGAGTTAGCCAGACGGTTGTTGAAACAACATCCGAAGATGCAGCCGCTCTTTGTCTCCGGGTATGACGACGAAACGATGGTGTCTCATCGCCTCAACCCGCGGTATCTCTTGAGACGTCCCTACCGGCAAGCAGGGCTGGTGGAAAAAGTGCGTGAACTGCTGGATGCTTAAAACCGGACGGTTGATTTGGTTTGTTTGGTTCATTTGGTTTATCTGGTTAGTTCGGTTCAACCAAATAAACTAGACAAACCAAACAAACCAAATGAGCCGGGCTAATTACCTCTGCGCCCTGGTGCAAAGAAGGGCACGTCTGAGCGTTTGAACAGACCGATCAGCGCCATCCCTGCGAGAAACCCGCCGATATGGGCGAAGAATGCGACGCCTCCGCCCTGGCTTCCGATACTCATCCCTCCGCTCAACAGCTGCATCACGAACCACATGCCGAGGACAATTCCCGCCGCTACCCTCGTTGCGCCCAGACCCGGCATCATCACCAGCACGCGGGCTCGTGGAAACAACAGCACGTAAGCGCCTAAGACACCGGAAATGGCGCCGCTTGCCCCGACCATGGGAACAGACGAGGATGGATCGGTCAGGGCGTGGCTTAAGGCGGCTAGAATTCCGCATGTGAGGTAGAACGCGACGTACTTCGCATGTCCCATGGCGTCTTCGATGTTATTTCCAAAGACCCAGAGGTACAGCATATTCCCGATCAGATGCATCCAGCCGCCGTGGAGAAACATGCTCGTGATCAACGTGGCGTAGGCGGGAATGGCGACGCCCATCTCGGGGGGGTCGGCCTCTCCAAATACGAGGGCCGGGATTGCCCCGTACTGAAAGACGAACGTCTCTCCTAAGCCGGCGGGAAGGCTTGCCTGATAGAGAAATACCAGGACGCAGGCTGCGATAGAAGCGATCGTCACGATCGGCGGTCGCTCGGTTGGGTTATCGTCGTGCAGAGGAATCATGGCGAGTATGAAGACCGTTATTTGGTTTGTTTCGTTTGTCTAGTTTATTTGGTTGAACGGAACTAACCAGATAAACCAAACAAACGAAATAAACCAAATCAACCAGCTCAACCAGGAGGCCTGCGGCGGTCGATGACTGATCGAGGGAGTGCCGGGTTATCCGGCAGGGAGCCGTCAGGGCCAAGAGAGACTGAAAACCCTGCGGCGTGTGTATGGCCTCCGCCGCCGAAAGACGCGGCGATGGCCCCCACGTCGGCCCCATCCTCACGCGAGCGCATGCTGTAATAGCGGCGCCCATCGCGATCGTGCCACATGAGGCAAAATGGGTGCTCTGCAGAGAGGCGTTCGCCGATCTGACTCGTCAAGACCGCGCTTTGGACCGATGGAACGACGGATCCGTGAAAGTCGACCAGCATCGCTTGCGCCGCAAGTTTGCTCACGAGCTCGTTTTCATAACGCAGGATGGCCCGGCCTTCCTGTTCCAGTTCCTTCTGCTTGAAGTGACTCCAGAGGTGATACTCGAAGGGATAGGAGGCAACGGCTGCATTAATTTCTCGACTGGAGGGGAGCGTCCAAGTCCAGAGGTCTTTGTCTTGAATATAGTCGAGGAGCCATGGAGTCGGGCGATCGTGAGCCCATTCCCAGGCCAGGACGGCGCCGGACTTCTTCATGTCGAAGTAGGCGTAGGGAAGGCCGGCAAGGGCCTTCTCTGCGGTGATGTGATGATCGAGCACAAGGAGCGCCTGCGTCTGAGCAGCCATGGTTTCCAGCGTCTCGCGGGCATAGCTGAAGTCCACGATGACGACTCGCTGGTCTTGTAGCCCTGTGGGAGGAGGATTCCCGTGTTTAACGGGAATGAACCGGGCCGCCGGAAATTGATTCCAGATCGCCCAAGCGGCGCCGAATCCATCGGCGCATTCGGCGTGATAGAGCACGACGGTAGGGGGCTCAGAGAATGGGTGCTGTATGCGGGAACCAGCCATTGCCGCGGAGCATACCATGATGCGGCTTTGAGACTAAAGTGTCTTTGTGAGGATAGGGTGGCAGGATGCTGAAAAAGTCCGCCAGCAGCGTTCTCGCATCGTTCAGACCTTCAACGTACCCCAGAGGGTACGCCTCAGGCCTTCACTCGCTGCGGCCTTGCTGGACGGCCTTTTTGAGCATCCTGCGAGCCGATCAGAGGGCGTTGAGGTGGTCGATCAGTTGACGTAACCGGCTCGCGCTCCGGCGGTTGGAGGTAAAGGCCAGCCGAGGCAGTTCTCGTAGGTCCGGCTCGTCGAGTTCTTCGGGGAGAGGCCCGCGCAATTCGAAGGTGCCCTCGGATAACAGATCGCCAAACGTGTCATGAAGGCAGGCCACCTGTTCCGGGGAGATGCCCGTTTTCAGCCGTATGGCCAAGAGTCGGCCCACATAGCGAATGGAATGGAATCGGTGGTAAAAGCGGCTGATCTCATCGATTGCGTCGTCCACGGACGTGGTAATTTTGAACAGGCTGAGATCTTCAGGGTTAATCAGTCGGCGGTTCAAGAGTTGGCGTGTGACGAAGTTGTACCAGTCGTCCCAATAGTCGCAGCCGGGAGCCTGGAGGCACACGATCGGCTGGGGATCGCTCTTGCCGGTTTGGGCAAGGGTTAAAATCTCAAACCCCTCATCATGCGTTCCGAAACCGCCCGGAAACAATGCAATGGCATTGGCTTCTTTCTGAAAGACCAATTTTCTGGTGAAGAAATACTTGAACGTGACGAGCTTGGGGTCATCGGCGATCGTGGCATTCGGGCCTTGTTCGAAGGGCAGCATGATATTGACCCCGAAGCTGTTCTCGCGCCCGGCGCCTTCCTGGCACGCGCGCATGATCCCGTCGGCCCCTCCGGTAATGACCATGAACCCTTCCTCGACGATCCGACGGGAAAACTGGAAGGCCATCTGGTAGTTCGGATCATCCGAAGCGGTGCGGGCCGACCCGAAGATGCTGATCTTGCGGCGATCGCGATAGTCATGAAAGACGCGGAAGGCATGACGCAGTTCTTTTACGGCGCGGTTGACGATCTTGAGGTCCAGGATATCAAGATGAGAATTGTGAAGCCGAAGCGTCCCGGCCAGGAGCTCCTTCATGATCGCGGCCTGCAGGTCGTCTTCCGGGCTGTCGAGCAGGAGGCGAATTTGGCTGAGCAACTCCTCATTCGAAGGGAGGGGACGGGAACGGGTCTGGGACGTTTTCATTGGGTTATCCATCTGAAGTTATGGTTCATTCTTGAGAGACAAAAAACTCTATCAGCTGATCGCCTGTTGGTCAAAAGAATGCGCATATGTGCGAGGTTAGACTCGACTGGGGGCTGGAGGCATCGTTTGAAGCGTCCAAGCCCTAATCCGCGTGAGGTCGGACGACGAGAGGTCCGTGAACTGAATTTCGTTATGCCAGGCGCCGGTTCCAGTTGAGATTTCAGCTGGTTCTGCTCCGAGAACTTTGCTGGCCATCACCCTCCCCCGAATCGTCAGAGGAGTGTTTTGACCGGAAATGGAAAATGCCAGTACGACATTCGCCTTTGGTGTGAGTTTCGCCGCCGATTCGATCGACGCTCCGATATGGTTTAGTTGGGTGATCATGGCGTTGTAGTTGAGTCGCTGCGCCGAGGTTCGCCCAACCACGCTCACGACGACGGGGATCTTCGTGCTACGTCTGGGCGGGTTGAGCATCAGGTCTTGCGCGCTGAGCACCCCGACTGGTTGGTTTTGTTTCGTGACAATCAGGAGAAAGGCGCCTGTCGCCATCATGAGTGTCGAGGCTTCTGCCAAGACCTCATCGTATTCGATGAACTGCACCGGACGTGTCATAATCGTCCGGACTTCGATGTCGTGGGGTTCGAGTCCCTGAGCGACGACTTTCTTTACAATGTCGGTCGGCGTCATGAGGCCGAACTGCGTATCGGTATCTTTGACGAGCAGGCAGGGTGTCTGTTCCCGTTCGAACAGCAGCGCCGCCTCGCTGACAGATATATCTCCCGGAATTTGTACGACCCCTGGCGTCATCATATGGGCAACCATGGTGGGTATGAACCGTGTTGTTTTGAAGGGCCTGTCATTGTCGATCGGCATGGGTTCGAAACTTCCCCCGATTTGCGCCTGCACGATTCGTGAGGGTTCCGCCCCTGGCGACGTAAGCCAAGTATAGCAGATGGGGCTCCCCGGTCCTTGACTGGGGCTTCCCTTGTCAAACAAGGGGTTCGGCGAATAGACTAGGCTAATTCTTAGAGCAGCACAAGGGGGAATAGGTGCCTGATCCAGATTTCGTTCAACAGGATTTTCAGCGCCGACTTATGGAAATCCCTTCACAGGGGATGGGGCTGTCAGTCGACGTCTATTCTCCCGATCTGTTTGAGCTGGTGAACAAACTCAGGGAGCGAGGCCTCAAGCCGGACTATCTGGAAGTCTTTAAGGCGACGACGACCGCACTGACCACGGTTCGACAGGCTATGCCGGATATACCGCTGGCGTACCACGGGGAAGGCCTGTGGATCACCCAGCCGGATGTGCAAACGTCTCCGTTCTTTCAGCAGGACGTCGGCGAGATGGTCACGCAACTCAACAGCCTACAGAGCCTCTGGCTGAATCATGA
>JANOOS010000424.1:0-8422 GCA_031421455.1 Nitrospira sp. | reverse complement strand
CCCAGGACGCCCAGGATAGATCCTGGCTCAATGACGGCAACCTTCACGACCGGCGACTCGGACGGCCTGGACTTTTCGTTTTGGTCACCAAACCCTTGGCTTCAGGAGACTCGAGCACCTTGTCCGTCTGTGTCTGGCGGAATAGTTTCACGCGAGCAGCAATTGCTGGGTACCGGCCGGCCAGGATTTGCGCCGCAAGCAAACCGGCATTCTCCCCTCCTCCGATCGCCACCGTGGCAACAGGAATCCCTCTCGGCATTTGTACGATTGAGAGGAGCGAATCGAGTCCGCGAAGGTTCTCCGTCGGGATCGGTATCCCGATGACCGGCAAATGCGTCTTCGCAGCCAGCATCCCAGGAAGATGGGCCGCCCCACCGGCGCCAGCAATAATGACTTCGATCCCCCGGCCAGGCGCTTGTTCTGCATAGGCGAACAAACGATCCGGGGTCCGGTGCGCAGAAACAACCATCAATTCGTGTGGAATTCCGAGATCCGATAGAATCGCAACGGCTTTTTCTAAGATCGGGAAATCGGATTTACTTCCGCCCAATACCCCGACCAAGGGCTGCGGACGATCCGTTCCTCGCTTCCGTGATTGTGATCCTTTGCTGAGGCGGGGCATATTCGTGCGGGCCCTTCTGCTACAGCTCTCTGGCTCATGACCCTCAACAGAGCCCCCACCTTAGCGATTCTCTATCTGATGGTCAAGCGCGCAGCAGGAGAAGTCGGTTGAGGTCGAGGTTCAGATTGAGCGAAGATCAGACTCTCTATAGCTCAACCTTAGCCTGAACCTCAGCCTTCTTCGTGCTGGCGGGCTAACCTTGCAGTTCGACTTGGATCATGTCGAGGAGGGTCTTCATCTCAAAGGGCTTCTGAAGCGTGCGGCCTGCGCCAAACATTTTGGCGACGTCGAGAAAATTGAGAAGGCCGATCCTGTCAGTGCCCCCGGTAATCGCGATGACTTTCAGAGCAGGGAATTCCTGTCGCAACGTGGCAATGGTTACCAAGCCATCCTGACCCGGCATGAGAATATCCATAATAACCAGATCGGCCTGGTCCAGCCGATATTGCGGGATAGCCTCCCTCCCATTACGCGCTTCCGTGACGCGATAACCTGCCTCCGTCAATGTTTCGCGTATCAACCGACGGATTTGGTCATCATCATCGACGACAAGAATCGATGGCATCCTAGCCCCCATTATTCATGACGATTCGTCGCGAAATCGCTGAGCCGCGTTGCGAGACCGGCGCGCGGAGCCCAGGGGACTGGCTCCGCCGTCTGCGGCGGTGCCTGTCCCGCTTCCAGAACGGGGACAGTCGCCAAGAAGAAGGGCGCCAGTCCCCAACAGTACGGTGAGGGTCCGAGGGGCGAGCCCGCCGGCCGAAGGCTCGTCGTAGTAGCGGATCGGGGATTGTAGCAGAAGTGTTCATGAGTAATGGGGGCTATACCTCAGCTTCGGTGAATGACTCCGGATCGTGGAGTTGCTGGTTTCTCGTTTCAAGTTTCATGATGCCCGGATTCAACCTTCGAAAACTTTAACCTAGAAACTCGAAACCTGAAACTAGAAACTCGAAACTTGCACCTAAAACGCTTCACAGTCTTCAAGGCTGACGCTTCACAAAGAAGGTGGCGGCTTGCGCACGTCGTGTGATGTGCAGTTTCTGGAACATGTTGGAGAGATAATTCTTGACCGTCTTATCGCTGAGTTGCAGCGCGGACGCAATTTCCTTGTTGGTCAAACCTTCCGCCACCAACGCCAGGACGCGCTCTTCCTGGGGGGCAAGGGATTGTGTTCGCACCGGGCCTGCCTGAGCCGGTCCGGTTTTCACCCGATCCAACGCCCGTTGGGTGAGGACCGGACTGAGCAGCGATTGACCGTTAAAAACGGCACGAATTGATCGAATAAGTAAGTCGGAGTCGATAGTTTTAAGGACATAGCCCTGTGCGCCGGCCAACACAGCCGCCAGAGCGAACTCATCATCGGCAAACGATGTGAGAAAGATCACTCGCATCGTGGGATGACGGGCGAGAATATCACGACAGGCTTCAACCCCGGAACCATCCGGGAGTCGGACATCCATCAGTACGACGTCCGGTTTGAGCCGTTTAGCCACCCGCACCGCGTCGGCTCTAGATCCTGCCTCGCCGACGACGGTAATGCCCTGTCTGTTGTGTAAGACCGTTCGCAAGCCGACAAGGACCACCTGGTGATCGTCGACCAAGAGCAGGCGAATCGGTTTAGCGACGGACATCGGCAGCCTCGTTCGGCAAATCGAGTACGATGCGCGTCCCCTTATTTACCTTTGACAAGACGGTGAACCGTCCCCCGAGCTTCTCCGCACGAGCGGCCATATTGGCCAATCCATGCCCAGTCTTCTTGGCGGCGTCCTGATTGAATCCACGGCCGTTATCGCGAACGCTCAACCGGACACCCTGCTTCAACATCTTGAGCGACACCCTAGCCTCTTGCGCATGGGCATGCTTGATACAATTACTCACCGCTTCTTGGATGACACGAATCAGGTGCAGGGACTGTTCAGTCGATAGGGCCTTTGCGGCACGGTCCTCGACCGCGAGGCGCACACGCGTCGCCTGGTGCTCCGTCAGCGATGCCAGCATCTGCTTCAGTGCTGCCGGCAGATCCTTCCCCTGGAGCAGGTCCGAGCCCAGCCCCGCAATGAAGTGCCGGATCTCGCACATGACCAGGTTCAATTGATCAATGGCCTGATCGAGCGGTGAGCCGGACGTCTTGCGGGCCGTTGGAGACAGCGTCAATTTACCGGCTTCGATAGCGAGGCCCACGGCAAAGAGCGACTGTAAGATGCCATCGTGCAAGTCTTGACTGATCCGCACTCGCTCTTCAAGCGCAGCACGCAGGTCACGCTCTCGCTGGCGCAACTCATTCTCCACACATTTGCGTTCGGTGATGTCACGCACGAACGCACAGTGGTATTCCATTCCTTCATAGGACAGATAATTGATACTCACCTCGACAGGGATCAGACGACCATTCTTGGCCAAATGGACAGCCTCTGCCACCATGGGTCCGTGCCGCTTTGATTCTGCCAAAAATTCTGGCCACGTGTCCGCCTGAAAATCGGGATTCAGATCGTGGAGGGTCATGGCGCACAACTCCTCTTTCGAATAATCCAGCATCAGGCTGGCCGCCTCGTTCACATCCAAAATTTGAGCCTGTCGATTGATCCAGTAAACCGCCTCCGCGGCGTGATCGATCGTGAATTGTGTGAGCCGTAATTTACTCTCAGCCCGCTTTCGCTCGGTGATGACTTCTGTGAACATGATAATTCCGCCGACCGAGCCGGATTCATCAACCCAGGGACGAACTTCCCAGCGAAGCCAGTCTTCCTTTCCATCTTCTCGACACAACATGTCCTCGTCATTTCGCATGACCTCGCCTGCCAAACACCGACGATGGATAGCCTGCCAGTGTTCCATCTTTCGGATTTCTGGGAACACGTCGTAATGGTGGAGACCGATGATATCGCAGTCGCTAAGCCGATAATCCTGGTACCACCGCTTACTCACTGCAACATACTTAAGGTTCCTGTCGAGCATGGCGACCGCTGCGGGAGTGTGTTCGACGAACGATTGCAGAAGCACCCGATTCTGACGGAGCGACTCGTCCGCCCGCTTGCGTTCGATCGCGATGCACGCGAGTTGTGTCGCCCGTTCGATGAGCCACAAATCGTGGTCGGTCGGCTGCTGCGGTTCGCCGTAATACACCGCGAACGTGCCCATGACGGTGCCGTCGGAGGCTATCACGGGCGTGGCCCAGCAGGCCCGGAGGCCGTGGCCAAGGGCAAAGTCGCGGTAATCAGCCCACAGCGGATCGCGCGCGATATCCGACACGATCACCTGGCGTCGCATGAAGGCCGCAGTCCCGCAGGAGCCGGCGGTCGGGCCAATAGCCACGCCATCGATCGCATGGTTATACGCCTCAGGGAGGCTGGGCGCGGCGCCATGGCACAAGTGCAGTCCGTCAGGATCGAGGAGCAGAATGGAATAGTGCGCCCTATTTGAAAGCTCCTCGAATGAATGACACATCAGCGTCAGAACCTCTTGCAGGGGCACATCTGTGGCGATCATCTCCAGGATGCGCTTCTCGGCGGCCAAGAGCTGTTCATCGGTCCTGCGCTTGGTAACATCTTCGCACGTCACCAACACGACGGCCTCTTCGGTAGCAGACCGACCCACCCGAGCCGCTTCACGCACCCATATCATGCTTCCATCTTTCCGTAGCTTCCGGAACTCCCAGTATCTCGTGGTCTCCGGTGTCGCAAGACACTCGGACAGACTCGCTGCCACTGCCTCCTTATCGGCTTCATGAAAGAGGCCCAGCACAGAATGCCCGACTAATTCCTCCACCTGATACCCTAGCTGCTCCGCCCCGAACCGGTTGACGGAGCACACTGTGCCGTCCGTCGCAAGCGTGAAGTACATAGTCGGGGTTTCATCGTACAGCGACCGATACCGTTCTTCACTTGCCCGCAGCGCCTCCTCCGCCCGCTTGCGCTCTCCGATATCCCGCATGATGGCGCAGCTGTATTCTTTTCCCTCGTACAGCAGATAATTGACGGTGACCTCCGTATCCAGCACACGACCGGTCCTCGACCAGTATTTCGACTCGAACGTCAACGATCCTTTCTGCTTCAATTCTTCCCAATGGGCACGCCAACTCTCTGGAGGAAAATTCGCGTCGATGTCGTGCAGGGTCATGGCCGTGAGTTCTTCCCGGGTATATTCCAACATCCGGCATATCGAATCGTTGACATGAAAAAACCTGGCGTCAGACCCGATCCAGAGGAATCCTTCAACCGCATGGTCGACGGAGAACTGAGTCAACTGAAGCGCTGCCTGGGCCTGCCGCAACAGGGTGACGTCTTCGTTCAGCACAATAGCGCCGAGGATCACGCCGTCCTCGTTGTTGACCGGAACGGTCGAATTGCGAATGATCTTCTTCGTCCCATCGAAACATTCGAGGTTAAAAGTTTCGCCCAGCGATGGGACACCGGTCGTGAGTACTTGGCTCAGAGCCCAGCGATGGGGCTCGTTGGCTGGTCCGATGGTCTCCCACCAACCAGCCTGGGGGTTCTCAGCCTGCAGCCCAATCTGTTTGATGTTCGACCAAATTTGTTTCGCAGACGGGTTTGCGAGGAGCGGCTTGCCAGTTCGATCGGTAAACCAGACACCCACGGGAAGGGCATCGAGGACGGTCCGCAACTGGCACTCACTCTGGGCAAGGGCCTCTTGGGCCTGCTTCTGTTCCGTGATGTCGATATGGGAGCCGGCCATGCGATACGGTTTCCCTTCGGCATCGGAAAGTGAGACCCCGCGAGCCATGATCCACCGATAGCTGCCATCTTTGTGACGCAAACGGTGTTCAAGTTCGTATTGTAGAGTTGTCCCTTCCAGATATGCCCGTACTGTTGCCGATGACCGCTCGCGGTCATCGGGATGGAGGCGGTCCTCCCACTCAAAGAGCTCTCCTCGGAGTTCGTGCTCTTCATGTCCCAGCATGCTTTTCCAGAGCGGTGAGAAATAGGTCTTGCCGGTCCGGAGATCCCAGTCCCAAATCCCGGTGTTCGAACCGCGGACTGCGAGACCGAAACGTTCCTCGCTCTCGCGCAGTGCCTCCTCCACCTGTTTGCGCTCGGTGATGTTTTCATGAGCAACCACCACACCCGCCTGTGAATTGAGCAACGGGGTGACGCGCATGCGGAACCAGCGTTGCTGATCCGGGGAATGGCAGGGATATTGCAGAGAGAACTCGTTTTGCGTGCCTGCCAGTACTGCCAGGATGCCGGCCTGCGCCGAGGCTGCTTCCTCGCCATGCGCGAATAGCGGGGCTTGTGCGCACACGTTGAGGTAATTCATACCCACGAAATTCTCGACGAGATGGGATGCCTCATTTTCCTCAGCGAATTGCAGCCATGGCTTATTCACGGCCATGATGACGCCTTGCGAGTTAAGCACTACGATCTGCGAGCTGAGAGAATTGAGCACGCTGATGTTGAAGGCCTCACTCTCACGCAAGGCCTCCTCCGCCTGCTTGCGGTGGGTGATGTCGTGAGTGACCGCCAGTTGTTCCGTTTGCCCTGTGACGGGATTCCGAAATGGCACAGCATGGCTCTCCATCCACCGGCGAGTTCCCTTGAGACCCTGAATTTCGAACTGGAGCATGCACACGCGCCCCTCAATCACACTCCGATGCATACTGATGAAGGCGTCACGATGCTCGGGGATAATGAGGTCGAACACCGAACGCCCGACCACCTCAGACTCTCCGCACGCTTCGACCAATTTCAGTCCAGTTGGATTCATCTGTAGGAGCGAGCCATCGGCCGCAACGCGCTTGATACAAGCGGGGCCAGTATTCAGCATAAGTGTGATGAGTACTTCTTGCTTCTGCCTCTCTTCTTCCGCCCGCTTTCTTTCGGTGATGTCGGCGAAGATGACCTGAACGGCGGGTTCGCCATTCCACATGATACGACCAGCGTCAACCTCGACGAAGACCGCGGTTCCATCAAGCCTCTGGTACTTCCGTTCGACTCGACGAACCGGTTCGCCAGTAGCAAGAATCTGCGCGAGACTGGTGTGGATCGATTCGTACGCATCATGATGGGAAAAGCGAAATGTGGATATCTCGATCAACTGTTCAGGCGACGAGGCTCCCAAAATCGTGCATGCTGCTTGATTGACATAGACCTTCTTGCCGTTACAATAGACGAACACCCCGTTCGGTGAGAGGTCGATTAACGTGCGATACCGCTCTTCAGATTCGCAAAGCGCTTTTTCCACCCGCTTACGCTCGGTAATGTCTTGGCATGAGCCGGACATTCGATATGGTTCTCCCTGCTCATCCCACAGCGCCTGCCCGCGCCCGCGAATCCATCGATAGTCGCCTGCATTGGTGCGCAGCCGGTATTCGACATCGTACGGAACTCGATGCTCAATGTGCGCAGCCAGTTGGCCGAATACGCGATCCCTGTGATCGGGATGGAGCCTGGCAACCCATTGTTCTAACGTCTCGAACGAGTCGGACTCTTGTAGTCCCAGCAATTCACGGACTCGCGGTGACCACCAGATCTGTGTCTGTGGGGCATACCAGGGTTCGCCGGGTAGCCGCTGGGCATCCCAGAGGATATCGGTTGAGCCTTCCACGGCCAGCGCCAAACGTTCTTCACTCCTACGCAAGGCCTCCTCCACCCTCTTCTTGCCAGACACGTCTCGTCCGATTCCGGTGATGCCGATGGGCTCACCGTGAGAATTCTTGAGCAGGGCGCCGGTCCAGTGATAGGGAATGGTACGGAGGTCTTTGGTGAGCAACTGACCGTCGAGTTCGGCGTACCCTTCCATGAAGGCTTGCTGAATTGCGGCGGCGGTAGGGATATGTTCTTCCTGAGGCACGAAGGCCAAGGCGGGCATGTTCAGCAATTCCTCGGGGCTGTACCCCGTGACGTCTTCGACACGACGATTCCATTTCACCATGTTGCCATCAGTGTCGAGGGTAAACATAATATCGGGGACTGTTTCGATCACATTGTGTATCTCGGCCAGGGCCCTGGCATGTTCCTGCTCAACTCGCCTCCGTTCGAACTCCGCCGCAATACGCGGGGCAAAGACTTCTAACAGAGATTGCAGATAGTCGCTGTTTTCCAGAGGCTTCGTATCCATCACAACGAGCAATCCACTGACTTCTCCGTCTTTCGTCCAGATCGGCACAGCGCAATAGCTCTCGGCTCCGAGATCTGCCAACCGCTGGAATTGCGGAAACGTGGCCTGGAGATCCCGGGCGAAATAGGCGAAGGTCTGTGTCAGCGTGGTGGCACAGGGCGTACGGGCGAGGTCATATTCGAAGTTGTCGCCAAGGGTGCCTCCGGCAGAGACAGCCAGGGTCCGGATTTTCTTGATGCGATCTCCCTGCACCTCCCCGATGATTGCGTACTGTACATGCAGCACAGACGTCAGGTGTGTCACCAATGCCGAGAAGAACTCCTCGCCGGTCTCAGCCGCAGTACCCTCGGCGATCGCGCGAAGCAAGGCTGATTGCTCCCGCAAATCTTGTGCGGCGCGGTTTCGTTCCGCCAGCTCGCGCGACAGGTCGGCGACCTGACTTCGCAGCAAGTCCAATTCGGACAGATGGCCGGTACTACTCATGGTGCGACTCCTTGCCATACAAGATGGCGCTGTATTGCAGATGGGCACAGATCATCGGCATCGAAGCGTCGACAGCAGGGATTACGATCGCGCCGATGCCAGTGCCTTGTGCGGAAAGATTTTGACGGTGAATGAAAAGGACATGGAAAACAGAAGATGCGACAGGAGCGTTCCGGCGACGAACCCCGACCCTGTCGTGTTGGCGCAGATCAGGCTGCAAAAACCGCATGAGCGCAGACCCTC